>NZ_DBHIUF010000001.1:56670-192745 GCF_057272915.1 Gemella sp. | reverse complement strand
GTTCTCTTTTATTTTTTATTTTTTGTCACATATGTATTATAACCTAACATTTTTTGAAAAAATTTACATGTTTTCTTTCTGTAGAACTTTTATATACTCCATATTATTTGAATAAAAGCTAGTTAAATCAGTAGATTGTAAAGTCTAAAATCAGCCTTTTCATCGATTAAAAATTTTCATTTTTTACTGTAAATATGTGTCACTTAGAGAAAATATCAATTAATAGCTTACTACATTTTATTTTTACTATTTTTTATTAAATATACAAAAAGATGGAAATTTCTAGTTTTTCAAGAATCTCTCATCTTTCGTGTTTAATTTTCAATAAAATTTTATATTCTTATTTTTGTTCTAATCAATTTCCAAAGACCAGCTGGTACTAATAATATTGTTAGTACTAAAGCAAGGCCTTGATTAATACCGAATATATCTACTAATACTAGTAATATGAACGCGAATACTCCCATTAATAATATTAAATATCCCACTAATGAAACTCTTTCTATTATGAAAAATTCACCTTCTTTTTCTACATTATGTATTTTATAAACCTTACTTGCTAACAACATAATTATCGTTAAAATAACTAGGTAAATAATAATATTCTTCCAAGGACTATATCCGAAATAATAAAATATTGGCATCCTTGGTAGTTTATCAAGAAACGGCTCATTTGAAAAATAATCTACAACGAACAATTTCCCTACAGCAATCCACACTCCCAATGGATAATATATCAGTGTAAGGGCAGGAATATACATTGCGCCTATACTCAATATATTTCCACAAAAACTTGATAAGATAGCTCCTAGTAATACTAAACCTATTCCTAATATATATATTTTATTATTTATCTCAAGTACCGCTGGTACATTATAAATTTCTCCTAACAAACTATTACTTATAACTGCTATATTGGTTAATCCTGTTAGAATGTAGCTAACTATTAAGGTTAAGAATGATAAAATTACTTTAGCAAAGTATACTTTCTCTTTTTCATAAGGTAAGCTCGCTACAAATTTACCAAAATTAGTATGATATTCAACTCCGAAGATTAATAACGGAATCAAAGTTATTAAAATATAATACCCAATATTAGTTCCCTCGTTAAACATAGTTTCTTTTAACTTAACTTTACTAGATTCTAAATTTTCTTTTAAGAAAGTTAAAGTTTTTGTATTACTAATATCTAGTGCTGGAGGATATATTTTATCTAGTTCTTCTTGTTTATCAAAATACTCCTTGCTACCCGCCTGCATTCTTGACCATTCTTTATACTTAGGAACATTATTCAGTTCTTCTTCAGTTAAATATTGTTTATATTTTTCACTATCATTTCCAGTAAGTACATTTAGATCCTCATCATTAGTATAAAATGTCCATAATGTAGTAATAGGAAAGTTATGCAAATATGCTCCAACCGCATAAGCGTGTTTCATCTCGGCTAATTTATCTTTCGATAATTTTTCCTTATAATTTTTCTTATATTCTTCTTTCGACTTATACAGTTCGTGTGTTTTTTTATTTAATTCATCATTAGATGAACCTTTTCTAATTTCCAATTTTTTAGCTATTCCTGTTGTTAATTGAAAATCATAAACTGCAACTCCATTTTTTAATTCATTTAGTTGTTTATTAGTAGTTGTAGCAGCAAATGTCGAAAAAGCAATTAATAGTATAATTAATATTATTGAATATTGTTTCAAATATATGCGCATAATTTTTAAAATATCTTTACACATTTTCATCTTCCCCTTTACTATTTAATAAAAAGATATCCTCTAATGCAATAGGCAGTTTATCATATTGAAGAAGATCTTTATCTTGGATAATCTCCTGCGTAACTTCATAACTTCCCCTCATAATAACAACATAAACTCTTCCAATATTACTAATAATTCTTACGTCAGGATTACGACGTAACTCCTCTGATATTTTTTCTTGGTACACTAATTGATATTTACTATACTCATCCTTATTAACTTCTTCACTAACTCCAACTCCATCATCTAAATAGACAACCTTATCACTTATATTTTCTAAAGCATTTAATTGATGACTACTAATTAATAACCCAACTCCATCACTTTGAGCGTCCAAAATATAATCAACTATCATTTTAATATTTATCACATCTATCCCATCTAGTGGTTCATCTAAGAAGATAAACTTCGTTCGACACGAAATCCCCAAAATCAAACTAAAAATAGCTAGTTGTCCTTTTGATAATTCAGATAATCTGCTAGTTTGTGATAATTTAATTTTTTCTAATTCTGTTTTAAAATATTGTTCATCAAAATTTTCATAAGCTAACTTGTAAAATTCACAAACTTTCTTAATTCTAGAATTTTTAAAATAATCGAATCTATCCGGTATATAAATTAGTTGTTTTTTTATATTTTTATTATCTATACCTTCAATTCCTATTTCACCAGAATCTTGACTATATATTCCTGATAGTATCTTTAATAAAGTTGTTTTCCCACTTCCATTTCTTCCAACAAGTGCTACAATTTCTCCTGTACTTACGGAAAAACTAACATTGTTTAATACTATATTTTTTAAAAATTTCTTATTAATTTTTTCTATCGTAAGCTTCATAATTTTTCTCCTTTATCTTTTTTGATATGACTTCGCATAATTTCTCCATTGATAATCCTAAAAATTTCCATTCCATGATTAATTCTTTTAACTTTCCATCGATCTTCTTCTCATTATCCATAATTAATCACCCTTTCGAAATTCCAACTTAATTTTTTCTAATAAATCTTCTTCCGAGATTCCCCTTATCTTTACTTCCCTAATTAATTCCTCAATTATTGAATCTATGAGTTCATAATTTGGAACAATATTATCAAAATTATTTGTAATAAAAGTACCTCTTCCTACTATCGTTGTAATTATCTTTTCACTTTCTAACTGTTGAAATGCTTTTTGAATTGTACTAACATTAACACCAAGCATTTTCGAAAATTCTCTTACCGATGGTAATTTATCTCCCTCCTGTAATAAATTTTTGCTTATCATAGACTTAATTTGATCTACTATTTGTTTATAAATCGGTTTATCTGATAATGAATCAATTTGAAACATAGTGACCTCCTTCCTAAGTGTACCACATACCACCATACATCTTCTACTTATAGTGTACCATATACCACCATACATTACAAGTAAAAAATAAGATATAATAATAAATTTCAAAGAAACAATTATTATATCTTAATCTTACTTAGATTATCATAAAATCGTACCAATTTTTTCCGGTAATTCGATTTTTGTAAATCTATTTAATTAACTTTTTTATTTAATAATGGTTTTAGTACAACTCTAAAAATCGAATCAGCTATTATTATACCAACTGCTAAACCTATTGCACCATAAAAACTATTTAAGAAAATCTTTGCGGAATTTCCATATTCATCTAATAATAATGTTCTAAATGCATCATAAATAGTTACTCCAGGTACTACCGGTACTAGTCCTGGAACAAAATAGACAGTTACAGGATTTTTAAATTTTATCGCACAAATTTGACCTATATTAGCTAATAATAACGAGCATACTAAACTCGACATAAATACACTATGTCCATGA
Organism: Gemella sp.; assembly: GCF_057272915.1. Classification (NCBI taxonomy): domain Bacteria; kingdom Bacillati; phylum Bacillota; class Bacilli; order Caryophanales; family Gemellaceae; genus Gemella; species Gemella sp. The sequence continues at coordinate 189,148 of NZ_DBHIUF010000001.1, read as the reverse complement.
CTCCACATTTCCCAATATCCACACCATCCTATAGCTCCAATTATTCCACCAGTTACCAAAGTTTTTCTTGGAACATCACAAACAATTCCGAAAGATACTGAAGATATAAAGCTAAATATAAAATGATATAGTAGCAACAAGGCATGACTCATTACAGCAAGCATTATACCACACCTCCTAGTAGTCTAACTATATAGTACACAGTAACTATTCCTGCACCTAACGCAAATGCTACACAGAAACTTTCAATAAATCGAATAGAACCAGAAATAAACTGTCTGGCGATAATATCCCTCATCGAATTTGTTATTGTAATACCTGGTACAAGAGGAACTACTGCACCTATCATAGCAAGTCTTAGTGAATGCCCATTTAACAAAGCAAATCCTATATATCCTGCTACACCACCGACAAAAGTACTAATGTACTCAGAAATAAACGGTGCTTTTAAATAGTCGATAACTTTAATATAAACATAAAATGCTACTGCTCCAGCTATTCCTCCTGGTATTACATCCCAAAAGGTACCATCAAAGATCAAGACGATACTACCACTAAGAACCCCTGAACAAAGAACTTTAAACCAATCCTTTATAGGACTCTTTTCTTCTTGAACTCTTTTTAGTGCCTTATACATATCTGGTAAACTTATTTTTCCTGATGTAAATGCCCTTGATAGCGAATTAACTTCCGATATTTTTGTTAGATTGTAGGTTCTATCTCCTACTCTTCGGAAATCAGTCCCTAGTTTTTCTATCCTAATAAATATACCAGTAAGAGTAACATGAGTATAATATTCATCAATACGATTATCGCCAACACCATGTTTAATGATTCTCTCAAGCGTATCTTCAGTTCTATATACCTCGGCACCATTTTCCATTAATATTTTTCCCGCAAGTAACGCTGTTTTCATCAATAATTTCTCATACATTACTCTTCTCCATTCAAGATTAGATGTAAAAATCAAATTAATTAAAAACTGTAAATAATTGCACAGTTTTAAAAACTTGAAATTCAACTACATATCTAATCGTCTTACCTTCCATAAATAAATTTTAAAATCATTATATCATAAAACCATCTATAAAAACATAGTTTTTCAATTATTCAAATTAAAAAAATCTTAAGGACACGCGCAGTAAGCGTACTCCAATCAGCTTCAGCTATCGCTTTGCTTCTTGGTACGTCCTTGCGTACTTTGTACCTAACGTATGTCAATTCATAATTTTCAAATTCTACATTGTCACTTCGCAGTTGGAACTAAAAATTTCTTACGTCTCTTCGTTCCTTAGAAATTTAGTTCCTTTTGCGTATTTTGCACGTAATAGTTTTTACGGATCGAAGATTCTAAAAATAAAAACACTGCCTCGCAGTCTTGACCATGAGTTAATCGTTAAATTTCACAAATCTTATGGATGAAGGGAAATTTTATCGAGTAACTTATGCAACAATAACTCTAATCATCAGAAGCAACGCGACTAAGATGATTAGTAGTTATCACTGCTACTTTTATTCGTCACTTCGTTGCGTACGTTATACGTAAGGATTTCGACGTGCCTTTTGCACTAGAAATCTCATTATAATTTACTATATTACTTTGTCACTTCGCAGTAGACGTATTCCAATCACCTTCGGCTTTTGCCTTGCTTCTTGGTACGTCCTTGCGTACTTTGTACCTAACGTATGTCCATTCATAATTTTCAAATTCTACATTGCCACTTCGCAGTGGTTGCTTTCCAATCACTACGTTCTTGGAGCAACTGTGCGTATTTTGCACGTAATGATTTTTACGAATCGAAGATTCTAAAAATCTTAACATTACCTCGCAGTCTTGACTAAACTTTTATTCGTCACTTCGTTCCTTTAAAAGTAAGTCTTCGTTGCGTACTTTGTACGTAAGGATTTCGTCGTACCTTTGGCACTAGAAATCCAAACGTACAAAGCAAAAAAAGACTACCTTGCCTGGTAATCTTTTAAAGTATAATTAGATTTAATTTTTAAAGGGACAAAAGGGTATCCTAGCGATATGCTAGGATACATTAGAGCTAGACGACGTAGCCTTTTCCTACGCATTTCAAGCACTCTTTTGCCAAAAAAATTAGTTTAAATTCTTGTTGTATGTGTTGTTTAGTTGTGTGTGTATGTAGTATGTTATTGTTGTATGAAAAATTTTTATTAAACTAATTCTATAATAGCTGTTTCTGCACCATCACCTTTACGTGGTCCAACACGTAGAATACGAGTGTATCCACCGTTACGGTCAGCATATTTAGGTGCTACTTCTTCAAATAATTTTTTAAGAGCTAATTGACTCTTACCTTCTTCAGTTGCTACTGCAACAGGTTGGATGAATTTAGCTGCATTACGTCTTGCTGCTAGATCACCTTTTTTACCTAATGTAATCATTTTTTCTGCTAATGAACGAACTTCTTTCGCTCTTGTAACAGTTGTTTCAATTCTACCGTGTACTAGTAGAGCAGTTACTAAGTTTCTTAACATCGCTTTACGGTGAGCTGATGTACGTCCTAATTTTCTGTAACCCATTAGTGTGCCTCCTTGTTAGTATTATTCTTCTTTGAATCCTAGTTCTAACTCTTGAAGTTTAATTTTAACTTCTTCTAGAGATTTACGACCTAAGTTTCTTACTTTAATCATTTCTTGTTCTGTTTTGTTAGCTAATTCTTGTACTGTGTTAATTCCTGCACGTTTTAAGCAGTTGTAACTACGTACTGATAAATCTAATTCTTCAATTGTCATTTCTAACATTTGAACTTTATTATCTTCTTCTTTAGCTACCAATATTTCAGCAGCTTTTGCTTCTTCAGACATTTCCATAAATAATTCTAAGTGCGAAATTAGAATTTTAGATGCTAATGCTAAAGCGTCGTTAGCTGTAATTGAACCATTAGTAGTAACATCTAAGATAAGTTTATCAAAGTCAGTGCTTTGTCCTACCCTAGTTTTTTCTACTGTATAGTTAACTTTTGATACTGGTGTATAAATTGAATCGATTGGAATAACTCCGATTGGTAAGTCACGTTTTTTGTTTCCATCAGCTGGTACAAATCCACGTCCTTTCCCAACGTAAATAATCATTTCAAATTGTCCACCTTCAGATACTGTTGCAATGTGTTGATCAGTATTTACTACTTCGATATCAGAATCGATAGCGATGTCTGCTGCTGTTACAACTGCAGGACCTTTAACACTGATTGATACTTGTTTTTCTTCTTCAGAATGAACCACAAACGCGATGTTTTTAACGTTCATAATGATTTCAGTAACATCTTCTACAACACCTTTAATTGCTTGGAATTCGTGTTGAACTCCTTCAATATCGATGCTTCTTGCTGCTGCTCCTGGTAATGATGAGATTAACATTCTTCTCAATGAATTACCTAATGTAGTTCCATATCCACGTTCAAGTGGTTCAACTACAAAGCGACCAAATCTTTTATCTGATGATTCTTCAATGATTTGAATTTTTGGTTTTTCTATTGCTAACATTATGTTAAACCTCCTAAATTTTGTCTATGTTATTATTATACACGACGACGTTTAGGTGGGCGACATCCATTGTGAGGAACTGGAGTTACGTCTTTGATTGATGTAACTTCTAATCCAGCAGATTGTAATGCACGAATAGCTGCTTCACGTCCTGCACCTGGACCTTTAACTGTTACATCTACATATTTCATTCCGTGTTCCATAGCTTGTTTAGCTGCTGCTTCACTTGCCATTTGTGCTGCGAATGGAGTAGATTTTCTAGAACCTTTGAATCCTAGTGCTCCTGCACTTGACCATGATACTGCATTACCATGTTCATCTGTAATTGTTACGATTGAGTTGTTGAATGTAGAACGAATGTGTGCAACACCATTTTGTATATTTTTTTTCACACGACGTTTACGTGATTGTTGTTTACGAGCCATAGTTGTGTTTCTCCTCCTATCCTAATTATTTTTTCTTGTTCGCAACTGTTTTCTTAGGACCTTTACGAGTACGAGAGTTGTTCTTAGTGTTTTGCCCTCTTACTGGAAGTCCACGACGGTGACGAATTCCTCTGTAACATCCGATTTCCATTAGACGTTTGATGTTTAATGAAACTTCACGACGTAAGTCACCTTCTGTTTTGTAGTTATCTACGATTTCACGAATTTTATCTAGTTGATCTTCTGTTAAGTCTTTAACTCTCACATCTTCAGAAACTCCAGCTTCTTTTAAGATTTTTTGAGAAGTTTTTAAACCTATACCATATACATAAGTTAGAGATATAACAACGCGTTTCTCACGTGGAATATCTACTCCTGCTATACGTGCCATTAAGTTTGCACCTCCTAATTAATTATCCTTGTTTTTGTTTATGTTTTGCGTTTTCGCAAATCACTAATACTTTACCACCACGACGAATTACTTTACATTTGTCACAGATTTTTTTTACTGATGGTCTTACTTTCATCGTTATTTCCTCCTTGAGTTTATAACTTACTTGAATCTATAAGTTATTCTACCTTTTGTCAGGTCATACGGACTCATTTCTACTGTAACTTTATCACCTGGTAAAATTCTTATATAATTCATTCTGATTTTTCCAGAAACATGAGCTAAAATAATATGACCATTTTCTAATTCTACTTTAAACATTGCATTCGGCAAGTTTTCTACTACTAAACCTTCTACTTCAATGACATCTTTTGCCATACTTTTCCTCCCTGACTATTTCAGTTTATCTAATATATTTTGTACGTCTTGGAAAACTACTTTGATGTCTTGGTCACCATTAACATTTTCAACTACTCCTTCTTTTTGACTATAGAAGTCTAAAAGAGGTTTTGTTTGTTTGATGTTAACTTCTAAGCGATTACCAACTGTTTCTTCGTTGTCATCACTTCTTTGGTATAATTCACCACCATCATTATCACAAATACCTTCAACTTTTGTAGGGTTGAAAAGTAAGTGATAAGTGTTTCCACATTGTTTACAGATTCTTCTACCTGTTAAACGAGGTAACAGAATAGCTGGATCTACATCGATATTTAGTACTTTATCGATTTTTCTATTAGTTTTTGCTAAAATTTGATCAAGGGCTTCAGCTTGTTCTACTGTTCTTGGAAAACCGTCAAGTAAAAAGCCTTCTTTTGCATCTTCTTGATTCAATCTTTCTTCAACTAATCCTATAGTTACACTGTCAGGAACAAGTTGTCCTTTATCAATATAACTTTTTGCTTCTTTTCCAAGCGGAGTCTCATTTTTAATAGCAGCTCTAAACATATCTCCAGTAGAAATATGCGGAATTGGATAATTCGCTTTAATTTGCTCTGCTTGAGTACCTTTACCCGCTCCTGGTAATCCCATTAAAATAATATTCATCATGATTATTTACCACCTTTTCGTCCTGTAATAAAACTTCTATAGTTCTTCTCTGTTAATTGAGTATTAAGTTGTTTAACTGTCTCTAGCGCTACACTGACAACAATTATTAAACTTGTACCACCAATTTGAACAGATGCTGGTAATTTAGCAATGCTTGTGAATATTGTTGGAAGAACCGAAACAGCTGCTAGGAATATTGAACCTACAAACGTTAGTCTGTATAAAATACCTGTAATGTATTGTTCAGTTTTTTTACCTGGTCTAACCCCTGGAACAAAACTTCCTTGTTTTCTTAAATTATCAGCCATTTTTTCTGGGTTAACTTGAACCATTACATAGAAGTAACAGAACGCAATAATTAATACTACGTATAATGTTAATCCTAGAACATGACTGAAATCGAAATATGATACAATTCTTTGTAACTTTTCGTTATTAGGTGCGAATATCGCAATAGTTCTAGGTAATTGTAAGAATGCGATAGCGAAGATTACTGGGATAACCCCGGCACTGTTCACTTTAAGAGGCAAGTAAGTTGATCTTGCTCCTAACATTCTACGACCTGCTCTCGCTTGAGAGTATTGAATAGGAATTTTACGAATTGCTTCTTGCATGTAAACAACAGCAGCAACAATTCCTATAACAATGATTGCTACAATAACAATTTTTAAAATTGCTAATGTAAGGTTCTCAGCATCTTTAATTTGAGATTCATAAACTTGAATGAATTCCATTGGTAAGCGAGCGATAATACCCGCTAAGATAATGATAGAAACACCATTACCTACACCATATTGAGATATCTGATCCCCTAGCCATAGTAATAATGCTGTACCAGCAGTTAATACTAAAGCTACTGTAATGAATCCTATGACTGATGTGTCTTTGATTAGTCCTTGATATGCATTATTAAATCCATAAGACATAATAAGCGATTGGATAAATGCTAAGACAATAGCCAAGACTCTTGTTAATTTTTGAGTTTTTTTATGTCCTACTTCACCTTGTTTTGACCACTCAGTTAATGTAGGAATAACATCCATTTGCATAAGTTGAATTACGATTGATGCTGTAATGTATGGCATGATACCCATAGCGAATACAGAAAACTGTTGTAAAGCTCCTCCTGCAAATGTATTAAATATTCCGAATAATCCAGATGCATCTTGACTTTTAAGAACATCTGCATCTACTCCAGGTATCGGTAAGTAAGAACCGATACGGAATAGGAATATACCAAATAAGGTAAATAAAATTTTGTTACGAGTTTCTTTAACTTTAAATAAATTTAGTGATGCACTAAACATATATTATAGCACCTCGCAAACTCCTCCAGCTGCTTCAATAGCTTCTTTTGCTGAAGATGAGAATTTGTGAGCTTGTACAGTTAATTTTTTCTCTAATTTACCGTTAGCTAATACTTTAACACCTGAAAGTTCTTTTTTAATAACTTTAGTTTCTAATAATAGAGCAGGTGATACTACAGTACCATCTTCAAATTTATTTAAGTCGTCAAGATTTACAACTGCAAATTCTTTTCTGTTTACATTGTTAAATCCACGTTTTGGAATACGTCTGAATAATGGGTTTTGTCCACCTTCAAATCCTGGGCGAACTCCACCACCACTACGTGCTTTTTGTCCTTTTTGACCACGTCCTGAAGTTTTACCATTTCCTGATCCAATCCCACGACCTACTCTGTTACGCTCTTTACGAGAACCTTCAACTGGTTGTAATTCATGTAATTTCATTTAGACTAGCACCTCCTTGTATTAATAATTCTTATTTTTCTTCTACTGTTACTAAGTGTGAAACTTTGTTGATCATTCCGCGAATCGCAGCGTTATCTTTGTGTTCAACTGTTTGGTGCATTTTTTTAAGACCAAGAGCTTCAACAACTTTTCTTTGATTCTTTGGACGACCAATAGTACTACGAGTTAGGGTTACTTTTAATGTCATGTTCTTTTCCCTCCTCTTATCCTAATAATTCTTCCACAGATTTACCACGTAAAGCTGCTACGTGTTCTACTGTTTGTAATCTTGTTAATCCTTCGATTGTAGCACGAACCATGTTTACTGGTGTGTTTGAACCTAGAGATTTTGATAAGATATTTGAAATACCTGATAATTCTAATACGGCACGAACTGGTCCACCAGCGATAACCCCTGTACCAGGTGCAGCTGGTTTGATTAATACTGAACCTGCTCCAAATTGTCCGATGATTTCGTGAGGTATTGTTCCATTAACTACTGGTACAGTAATTAAGTTATGTTTAGCAGCTTCAACTGCTTTTCTGATTGCATCTGGTACTTCTTGAGCTTTACCTGTACCAAATCCTACGCGACCATTTTTGTCACCAACTACTACTAAAGCAGAGAAACGGAAACGACGTCCACCTTTAACAACTTTAGCTACACGGCGAATGGCAACTACGCGTTCTTCAAATTCTTTTTTGATTTCTTCTTGACGCATCTACTTATTTCCCTCCTTATTAGAATACAAGTCCGTTTTCACGTGCTGCTTCAGCTAATGCTTTAACACGTCCGTGATATAGGTATCCTCCACGGTCGAAAACAACTTTTTCAATTCCTTTAGTTTTAGCTACTTCTGCGATTAATTTTCCAACTTCTTTAGCTGCTTCTACACTTGATTTAGAAACGTTCTCAAGTTTTAATGAAGAAGCTTGTGCTAATGTAACACCTTTAGTGTCATCAATAATTTGTGCGTAAATGTTTGTGTTTGAACGGTATACGTTTAAACGTGGAACCTCTGGAGTCCCTTGAACTTTAACACGTACTCTTGCGTGTCTTTTTTTACGAACTTTATTTTTATCAAGTTTCGTAATCATATTTGAAACACTCCTTTCTGTTATCTATTATTTACCAGTTTTTCCTTCTTTACGGCGAACATATTCACCTACGTAGCGAATACCTTTACCTTTATAAGGTTCTGGAGGACGTACTGCACGAACTTTAGCTGCGTATTGTCCTACTACTTCTTTGTTAATACCTTCGATACTAACTTTAGTGTTTCCTTCAACACCTAATGTAATTCCTTCGATTTCTTCGAATTCAACTGGGTGAGAGTATCCAACACTTAGTACTAATTTTTTACCTTGCATTTGAGCACGGTATCCAACCCCGATTAATTCAAGTTCTTTTTTGAATCCAGCAGATACACCTTCAACCATGTTAGCTAAAATAGCACGAGTTGTTCCGTGTACTGTACGGTGACGTTTAGAGTCAGATGGACGTACTACTGTGATTTCACTTCCTTCAATGTTGAAAGTCATGTCTTTATCAAATTGTTGTTTTAATTCACCTTTAGGTCCTTTAACTGTTGCGAAGTTATCAACGATGTTAACTTCAACCCCTGCAGGTACTGTAATAACTTTATTACCTATACGTGACATTTAATTGGCACCTCCTTATAATATTACCAGATGTAAGCTAATACTTCTCCACCTGTGTTATTTTTACGAGCAACTTTATCAGTTACAACTCCAGTTGAAGTTGATACGATTGCTATTCCTAGTCCATTTAATACTCTTGGCAGTTCATCTGCTTTAGCGTATACGCGTAAACCAGGTTTTGAAATTCTTTTAATTCCTTTAATTACTCTTTCACCTTTTGAGTATTTAAGAGTAAGTTTAAGTTTTCCTTGTTTGTTATCTTCGATGTATTCTACATCTTTAATGAAACCTTCTTGTTTTAAGATTTCTGCAATTTGCTTTTTAATATTTGACGCAGGTAATTCTAATGTTTCGTGTTTAACCATGTTAGCATTACGAATACGTGTTAGCATATCTGCGATAGGATCTGTCATTGTCATTAGGATAAATCCTCCTTTCTTCTACTAATATATTACCAACTTGCTTTTTTAACTCCAGGAATTTGTCCTTTGTAAGCTAATTCACGGAATTTAATACGGCTGATTCCAAATTTTCCAATGTATCCGTGAGGACGTCCAGTTATGCTACAACGATTGTGTAAACGAGCTGGAGCTGAGTTTTTTGGAAGTTTGCTAAGTCCGATGTAATCACCTTTAGCTTTTAATTCCGCTCTTTTAGCTGCATACTTGTCAACTAATTTTTGGCGTTTTAATTCACGCTCTACCATTGCTTTTTTAGCCATGTGTCTTTTACCTCACCTTTCTTATTTTGCGAATGGCATTCCACATTGTGTTAATAACTCACGAGCTTCTTCATCTGTGTTAGCTGTTGTTACTATAACGATGTCCATACCACGTACTTTACTTACTTTATCGTAATCAATTTCAGGGAAAATTAATTGTTCTTTAACACCTAGTGTGTAGTTACCACGACCATCGAATGCTTTTTTAGAAACACCGTGGAAGTCACGTACACGTGGAAGTGCTACAGTTACTAATTTGTCGAAGAATTCATACATTCTTTCTCCACGTAAAGTAACTTTAGCCCCGATAGGCATACCTTCACGAAGTCTGTAAGTAGCGATTGATTTTTTAGCTCTTGTTACTAATGGTTTTTGACCAGAAATTAAAGCTAATTCTGCTACTGCGTTGTCTAGGGCTTTAGAGTTTTGCACAGCATCACCTACACCCATGTTAATTACGATTTTTTCAATTTTTGGTACTTGCATAACACTGCTGTACTCAAATTTTGTCATTAATTCTTTTGTTATCTCAGATTTAAATTTATCTTCTAAACGAGCCATCTAAAATAGTGCCTCCTTTCTTCAACTATTATTATATTTCTTTTCCTGATTTTACTGCGATACGTACTTTCTTACCATCTTTTTCTTCGAAACGTACTCTTGTCGCTTTTCCAGTTTCAGGATCTTGTAACATTACGTTTGATACGTGAATTGCTGCTTCTTTTTCTACGATTCCACCTTGAGGTGCATCTTGAGAATTCTTAACGTGTTTTTTAATGATGTTAACACCTTCTACAACAACACGATCTTTTTTAGGTTGAGCTTCGATTACTGTACCAACTTTACCTTTGTCTTTACCAGTAATTACTACAACTTTATCACCTTTTTTAATGAACATTTCTTGTTAACCTCCTTCTTTACTGTACTTTTTATTATTATAATACTTCTGGAGCTAGTGATACGATTTTCATGTAGTTACCGTCTCTTAATTCACGAGCAACTGGTCCGAAAATACGTGTACCACGTGGGCTCTTATCATCACGGATAATTACACAAGCATTTTCATCAAATTTAATATATGAACCGTCGTTACGACGAGCTCCTGTTTTTGTACGAACGATTACGGCTTTAACTACTTCACCTTTTTTAACAACTCCACCTGGTGTTGCTTTTTTAACAGAACATACAATTACGTCACCAATGTTAGCAACTTTACGTCCTGAACCACCTAGAACTTTGATTGTTAAAACTTCTTTTGCTCCTGAGTTATCAGCCACTTTTAAGCGTGTTTCTTGTTGAATCATGCGCTTTTTGCCTCCTTCTTAGGGTTTATCCTAGTTTTATTAGATTATAACTGCTTCTTCTACTACTTCTACTAAACGGAAGTTTTTAGTTGCAGATAATGGACGAGTTTCCATTATTTTTACGATATCATTTAATTTAGCAACATTGTTTTCATCATGTGCTTTGAATTTTTTAGAATATTTTACACGTTTACCGTATAGAGGGTGTTTTTTGTAAGTTTCTACTAAAACTGTGATTGTTTTATCCATTTTATCAGAAACTACTTTTCCAACGTAAACTTTTCTATCATTTCTCTCAGTCATGTTTGCCTCCTATATTATTTATTCGCTAATTCTCTTTCGCGAATAACAGTTTTCATACGAGCGATTGATTTTCTAACTTGACTAATACGAGCTGTATTTTCTAATTGACCAGTTGCCAATTGGAAGCGTAAGTTGAAAAGCTCTTCTTTTAATTCTTTGATTTTTGTTTCTAACTCTTGTGAAGTTAATTCTCTAATCATTGATTTGAATTCATTTGTTTTCATTATGCTTCACCACCTGTTTCTTCACGTTTTACAAATTTACATTTAACAGGTAACTTGTGAGATGCAAGTCTTAGAGCTTCACGTGCAACTTCTTCACTTACTCCAGCAACTTCGAACATCACTCTACCTGGTTTAACGATTGCAACCCATCCTTCTACTGCACCTTTACCAGATCCCATACGTACTTCTAATGGTTTTTTAGTGTAAGGCATGTGAGGGAAGATTTTAATCCAAACTTTACCACCACGTTTCATATAACGAGTCATCGCTATACGAGCAGCTTCTATTTGACGAGAAGTAACTCTTGCTGCAGTAGTAGCTTGTAATCCAAATTCACCGAAATCTACTACGTTTCCGCCTTTAGATTTACCTTTTGTTGATTGTCTGTGTTGACGACGATATTTAACACGTTTAGGCATTAACATAAATTAGTTACCTCCTTTTTCAGATTTTCTAGTTGGTAATACTTCACCACGGTTAATCCAAACTTTAACTCCAAGTTTACCATAAGTTGTATCTGCTTCTTCATGAGCGTAGTCGATGTCTGCTCTTAATGTGTGTAGTGGCACTGAACCTTCTGAGTAGTGTTCTGCACGAGCGATATCTGCTCCACCAAGACGTCCTGATACTTGAGTTTTAATTCCTTTAGCTCCTGCTCTCATAGCTCTTTGGATAGCTTGTTTTTGAGCACGACGGAATGATACACGAGCTTCTAATTGACGAGCAATGTTTTCAGCTACTAATTTAGCGTCGATATCAACTTTTTTGATTTCAACTACATTAATGTGTACTCTTTTCCCAGTTAATTTGTTTAATTCTAATCTTAATTTATCGATCTCAGCACCACCTTTACCGATAACCATACCTGGTTTACCAGTGTGTACTGAAATGTTTACTTTCTTATCAAATCTTTCAATTTCTACTTTAGAAACTGAAGCGTCTTTTAATTGTTTACTGATGAACTCACGGATTTTGAAATCTTCGTGTAAGTTAGCAGCGAAATCTTTTTCCGCATACCATTTTGAATCCCAATCACGAATAACTCCAACACGTAAGCCTATTGGATGTACTTTTTGACCCACAGTTTGTAGCCTCCTTTAACTAGTTTAGCTTTTATAATTTCTTAATTTTTATTATTTGTTATCACTTAAAACGATAGTGATGTGACTTGTTCTTTTGTTGATTGAACTTGCAGCACCTTTTGCTCTTGGACGGAATCTTTTAAGAGTTGGTCCTTCATTTGCAAATGCTTGTGATACTACTAAGTCTTCTACATTCATTCCATAGTTGTGTTCAGCGTTAGCAGCAGCTGATTTAATAACTTTAGCTACTGGTAAAGAAGCTGATTTAGTTGTGAATTCTAAAATTCCTAATGCTTCGCCCACTTTTTTCCCACGTACTAAGTCTAATACTAGTCTTACTTTACGAGGAGCAATGCGGACTGTCTTAGCGATTGCTTTTGACTCCATGAATGTGCCTCCTTGATTTTACTAATTTCTAAATTATCTTCTTGTTTTTCTGTCGTCTGCAACGTGACCTTTGTAAGTTCTTGTTGGTGCAAACTCACCTAATTTGTGTCCTACCATATCTTCAGTCACATATACAGGTACATGTTTTCTTCCGTCATATACTGCAAAAGTAAGTCCTATGAATGTTGGGAAGATTGTTGAACGACGAGACCAAGTTTTAATTACTTGTTTCTTTTCTTGTTCGTTCATTTTTTCAACTTTTGCTAATAAGTGGTGATCAGCGAATGGTCCTTTTTTTAAACTACGAGCCATTGTGTTATCTCCTTTCCGATACTTTGCATACTTAAGGCTTTGGTAAAGAGCACTTGCTCCTCACCAACTAACCTTTGTTTAATTTTATTATTTAGTTCTAGCACGTACGATAAATTTGTTTGAACGAGCTTTTTTAGAACGAGTTTTCTTACCAAGAGTAGGTTTACCCCATGGTGACATTGGTGATTTACGTCCGATTGAAGTACGTCCTTCACCACCACCGTGTGGGTGATCGTTCGGGTTCATAACAGATCCACGTACAGTTGGTCTTTTACCTAACCAACGAGTTCTACCGGCTTTACCGATATTTACTAGTCCGTGTTGTTCGTTACCAACTTCACCGATTGTAGCACGGCAAGTTGCTAAGATCATTCTTACTTCTCCTGATTTAAGACGTACTAATACGTATTTACCTTCTTTACCAAGTACTTGAGCACTTGCTCCAGCAGAACGTACTAATTGTCCACCTTTACCAGGTTTAAGTTCGATGTTGTGAATTAATGTCCCTACAGGGATGTTTGCTAGTGGTAATGCATTACCAACTTTAATATCAGCAGTTTCACCAGATACTAAGATTTGTCCTACTTTAAGTTCTTTAGGAGCGATGATGTATCTTTTTTCTCCATCTACATAGTGTAATAGAGCGATGTTCGCTGAACGGTTTGGATCGTACTCGATAGTAGCAACTTTTGCTGGTACGTTGTCTTTATTTCTCTTGAAGTCAATAATACGGTATTGTTTTTTGTGTCCTCCACCGTGGTGACGAACTGTAATTTTACCTTGGTTATTTCTTCCCGCTTTTTTCGGTAGCGGCGCTAATAATGACTTTTCTGGTTTGTTAGTTGTAATTTCCGCGAAATCTAATGATGTCATGTTACGACGACCGTTAGTTATAGCTTTATATACTTTAATTGCCATTTGTCATTTTTCCTCCTTAATGGTATTTGTTATTCTTAAGCGAATAATCCTTCGATTGTTTGTCCTTCTGCTAACTTAACGATTGCTTTTCTACGTTTGTTAGTGTAACCACCGTATCTTCCAACACGACGGAATTTTGGTTTGTAGTTCATTACGTTTACTTTCTCAACTTTAACTCCGAAGATTTCTTCGATAGCTTGTTTAATTTGAGTTTTGTGAGCGCGTGTGTCTACTAGGAAAGTGTATTTATTTTCTTGCATTAATAAATAACTTTTTTCAGTTAGTACTGGGCGTTTGATAATATCGCGTGCTTCCATTATGCTAATACCTCCCCAACTTTTTCTACTGCATCTTTAGTGAATACAACTTTGTTGCTTCCTAAGATATCTAATACGTTAAGTCCAGTTGTTTCTACGAATTCAACTCCTGGAATATTTCTTCCTGATAAAACAGTATTTTCTTCTAGTTCAGTAACTACGAATAATACTTTTTTCTCTAGGCTAAGGTTTGATAACATTTCTTTAAAGTTTTTAGTTTTAATTGTATCAAATGATAAACTTTCTAATGCAAATACTTCGTTAGCTGCTACTTTAGAAGATAAAGCAGAACGTAATGCTAAACGACGCATTTTACGAGGCATTTTGAAGCTGTAGCTACGTGGTGTAGGTCCGAATACAATTCCACCTCCACGCCATTGTGGTGAACGGATAGATCCTTGACGAGCACGACCTGTTCCTTTTTGACGCCATGGTTTGCGACCACCACCTGAAACTTCAGAACGTCCTTTTGTTTTGTGTGTACCTTGACGAAGTGATGCTCTTTGTAAAGTTACAGCTTGGAATAAAACGTGTTGATTTGGTTCGATTCCGAATACTGCTTCATTAGCTTCAACTGCACCAACTTTAGTACCGTCTTGTTTAAATAAATCTAATTGTGGCATTATCTAATTTCCTCCTTCCGTATATTTTCCGATTATTTACCAGATTTAACTGCTGATTGGATTTTTACGAAGCTTTTCTTAGATCCTGGAATACATCCTTTAACTAGGATTAATCCATTTTCTACATCTACGCTTACGATTTCTAAGTTTTGAGTAGTAACTGTAACTCCACCCATTTGACCTGGTAATGCTTTACCTTTGAATACACGGTTAGGTGCTACAGGTCCCATTGACCCAGGACGACGGTGGTAACGAGAACCGTGAGCCATTGGTCCGCGGCTTTGTCCATGACGCTTGATTGCCCCTTGGAATCCTTTACCTTTACTTACTCCTGTTACGTCAACTAAGTCCCCTGCTGCAAAAATATCAACTTGGACTTCTTGACCTACTTCATAATTAGCAACTTCTGCATCTCTGATTTCGCGTACGAAACGTTTTGGAGCAGTGTTAGCTTTATCTGCGTGACCTTGTTCAGGTTTGTTCGCAACTTTTACTAAACGGTCTTTACGTTCTTTATCGTAAGGACGTTTATCGTCGAATCCTAATTGGATTGCGTTGTATCCTTCAACTTCTTCTGTTTTCTTTTGTAATACGACGTTACCTTTCGCTTCAACTACTGTTACTGGAATTAATTCTCCATTTTCAGCGAAGATTTGAGTCATACCTACTTTTCTTCCTAAGATACCTTTGGTCATCGAAAGTCACCTCCTATAATTATAATTTTAATTCGATGTCAACACCTGATGGTAAGTTTAAGCTGATTAAAGCGTCAACTGTTTTTTGTGTTGGTTCAATAATATCGATTAGGCGTTTGTGTGTACGTTGTTCGAATTGTTCACGGCTATCTTTGTAAATGTGAACTGAACGTAAGATTGTGTATACTGCTTTTTCCGTTGGTAATGGAATTGGTCCAGAAACTTTTGCTCCAGAACGTTTTGCAGTTTCAACAATTTTCTCTGCACTTTGATCTACTAATCTGTGATCATATCCTTTAAGACGAATACGAATTTTTTGTTTTGCCATCATTTCTCCTCCTATACATTTATTCGCCGCTATCTAGTAGCGACTTCTCCACGAAAGTTCTCCAGCACGCCATGCCATGGCAAAGCGGCCGGGCGTGTCAGTAACCTTTCGCTTCAACGCAAGTCTTTTTCAAGACCAACATTAATTATTATACATGGTAAAAGCATATATTGCAAGTGTTTTGTTAAAAAAATTTAAAAAAATTTTATGAATATGTTTTCTATTTTCTTGTATTTTTTTCTTTAGCTAATATAGACTATATTATATAGAAGAAAAAATTTATTTTTCTCCTGGAAAAATAAAAAACTCAGAGTTTTTACACTCTAAGTTCTTTAAAATTCTTGGTTTATTTTAACGGTAAAATATTGTACTGAATCTCTAGATCAGATGATAATAAATGAGATACTTTACAACGTAGTTTAATATTATCTAATACACCTTGTCTATCTCCAGAAGCTAGTTGTTCTTCTGTTCTATCTACATGAACATTAGCTACAATTTTTCTATTATCATAATCAACAACCAATTCAGTTTCAATTACTAAATCTACTAACTCATATGCTCTGAAGAAATATCCTTTTGCACACATACTAACACATCCATTGTATGCTGTAGCAAATAAATCCATTGGACCATCTTTACTTTCTTCTATAAACATTTTATATTCTCCACCAAGTGGTGTTGTTGCATATGAAGTAAAACCTTCTTTAATTTTTAAATTAGACGTATACATAACTGTCTCCCTTTGTATATTTGATTTTAAGATTTATCTTAATAATTTTATTATACTCTCCTGATTGGTTTTTGTACACTATTTATTCTCGAGAATTCCTTTAACTGTTGCAACTAAGTCTACATCTTTAAATCTATAGTTTACACCAGAAAAATCCATATGTTTCGTGATATCATTTGTTTGTAAAATTAACGTTGCCCCCGATGCCGCCGCAGCCAATGCACCCGGTCGTGAATCTTCTATAGCTATAACATTATTTATGCTAACACCTAATTTTTCAGCTGCTAACAGATAAATATCTGGCGCAGGTTTAGGTGTAACCTTATCTTCTTTTGTAGCTATAACTGATATATATTTTTCAAAACCTTTTCTTTGAAGCCCAGTTTCAATATGTTCTCTTTTTCCATTTGAAGCTACTGCCATTTTTATCCCATGAGTATATAAATATTCCATAAGTTCCGCAATACCTGGTAATACAGGTGCATTATGATAATTATCTAGAATACGCTTAGTAATCTCCGCTTCAAACTTATCATAATCCTCACTAGACATTTCATATCTTTCATTATAGTATCTCTTGCTTGTTTCTTCATTTGTTCCTGAAACATTTTTTATGTAGTCCATTTTATCTAATTTTTGACCTAATACTTCTTCAGTTAAGTCACGCATGTTTTCATAGTAAACTTTTTCCGTATCTACTATCGTTCCATCAAAATCAAATATTACCGCCTCTAATTTTTCCACTTTATTTCTCCTTTTTTCTATTTAAACATATATTTACTATTTTATAATGTATTTACTAAAATTCAAAATTATTTGGACGAAATAAA
The DNA here is from genome assembly GCF_057272915.1 of Gemella sp. Taxonomy (NCBI): domain Bacteria; kingdom Bacillati; phylum Bacillota; class Bacilli; order Caryophanales; family Gemellaceae; genus Gemella; species Gemella sp. The sequence goes on along the minus strand of NZ_DBHIUF010000001.1, from coordinate 171,582 downwards.
GAGCAACTTTGAGACTGAAACTTCAATTCCACCTAGTTGCTCCCTTTTATATTTTTCAATATTTATTGCAAAAGTACTATTATATTATTCAAATCTCACTAATTTTTCAGCTTTAATTCTTACAGACGGTCTTCCATCTTTTTCTTTTTTACCTAGTGCAATTAACATCACAGGTACTAAGTTTTCCTCTAACTCAAATAGTTCAGCAACTTTGTCTCTCATAAATCCACCAATAATATTAGTGTCATACCCTTTAGCATAAGCTATATTAGTAAATTGCATCGTCCATAGTCCACAGTCAAAGTAAACACCTTCTCTATTTTTATCAACCGGGATTTTTTCTAATTGAGGAACCATACCTTCTTCAAAGCCGTCTTTAACTTCTTGAGTCATATAACCTTTTTCTACAGCTTCACCATATATCTCATCAAACTTATTATAGTAGTTTAAATCACCTAGCACGATAATCATCGCAGCAGAAGTATCATTTTGAATTTTATTGTAGTTAGCACTACCTAACTTCTCTTTTCCTTCAGGAGTATCTACAACGATATATCTCCAAGGTTGCAGGTTACAAGATGAAGGAGCAATATTCGCTTCATCTAACATCTCTATAATTTCTTCACGTTTAATTTTAACATCAGCATCAAAATACTTAACTGATTTTCTTCCTTTTATCACTTCAAAAAACTCTGGACTCTTCTTACCTAATAGTGCATTAAAAAAGTTTCTCACTTATCTTCTCCTTCTATAAATCTATTTTATATATTCTCTCCGTAAAATCACCTTCTGATCTTAAACAACTTGTAAATTATACTATACTTGATAATTTCTATCAACTAATACAGCTTATAATATAAAAATTAAACAAGTAGCCAATAATATCTCAATCAGCTACTTGCTTTAAACAATAATTTTATATCGCAATAATAATGTGTTCCTTTTACACATCATCAAATTTTCCATTATAAAATTTATCATAATTCTCTATTTCCCTAATAATATATCCAAGATCATCTGTGGTTTTGTTACCATAAGAAGATGATCTGACTCCTCTATTTGCGTATAATTCATCCCTATTAGCTTGAAGTAAGAAAATACTGTAAGTTTATTAAATACATTCCTACTTCTTTTTAATAGTTCTAAATTATCTACCCCCGCATACAAAGATAAATAATCATACTCTGTTTGCGAGTTCGGCCTCACCATATATTCACTACCTTCTTTTCTCAGTTTTTTTAGGATTAACTCCACCAAAAACTCATCTTTCATCTCTTCTACACTAAGTGTCTTTGATAGATATTCTTCTTTACTAGTGAACTTTATCTCTGGTTCAAAATATGTTTTTAACACCGATTCAGGAGGTATAGGTTCTAAGCCCTCAATGATAATTAAATTAACACCATCAAGGTATTCACTAAAAATCTCTAAACCGTTAAGTAAAACAACCGTACCATAAGAAGCAGTTACAATATAACCCCCTCTTCTTACTCTTGTCATTTTATTTAATAGCACCTGCTCAATTTCTTTTTTTGATATAGATTTAAAACTCTCTTCGGTAAATTCAATAAAATCAAAGGTTTGGTCTGGCATATTTTCTAAGACTCTCGCCCAAATATATCTATCCCAACCTAGTGGATTAATAAATAAGATATCTGTCATTATAATCATCCTTTCAAATATCTACACTAAAATCCTAATTCATTACCAAAATCCTCTAATTTATTTACAAGTATCGCCCCCTCTTTAATGTACTCATTCATTGCATAACTCATCTTATCGCCAAATTTTCCCGGTAGGCAGAATACATCAGAACCTACATCTAAGGCGAAATCCACCGTCCTTTGCGTTCCACTTCTCTTTGCCGCTTCCGTCACTAAAAGAGCACATGACAACCCAGCAACAATCCTATTTCTTTCCAGAAATTTATATTTCCTTATAGGCGAAGTTGGAAAATACTCAGATATAATAAGATGGTTTCGTTCTAACTCTTTATAGAGCTTATAACTTTGTTCAGGATAAATAATGTTGTGCCCATGAGCTATTACACCAATAGTGTATCCTTTGCTTTTTAAAGCCCCCTCATGAGCAAGACTATCAACCCCAGTGGCAAGACCACTAACTATTACAAAATTATTCATCGTTAAATACGGCACTATACTATCGAGAGCATCTTTCGAATACGAGGTATTATTCCTACTACCCACTATAGCAATCTTTCTTCTAAATAGAAGTAAATCCTTATTACCTCTGTAAAAGATAACGTACGGATAATCATAAACCCTAAAAAGCTCCTTAGGATAATAAACATCATCACAAAATATATAGTTCACATTATAAAATTCAAAATAACTCTCGAAATCAAACTCCATATTATTATGAAGTTTGGTATAAACTTCCTCAGCATTATCTCCAAAATACACAGATAACTCTGGTATAGATAATTCTAAAATCTTCTCTATGCCATTTAAATCTTTAAACACCCTATGCATCTTTAAAGTTGTAACTTTCTCTATAGCTATTAAAGAAAGCAACACCCTTTTTTGTTCATCTGTAAAACTCTCAATGTACTCCCCCATAATTTTATCCTCTTACTTATCATTTTCTACTAATAAAGCATAATACGCTTTGAATACTTTTAAGAAAATTTCCCCTTGTTGAACATTGTTAATATAAATACTATCTTTAAATTCTATAATATTACTCATTATTCTTATAAGTTCAGAATAACTTTTGCCTTCTTTATAGAATCTATACATTAATCCTTGCCAATAGACAAGCGGCGTTCTAATAAGTACCTGTTCTAACATGTTAACACCAATTACTTCAGGAATATTATTCAACTCTATATGTTGATTATAGAACATGCTTAAAACTTTATTTTTTACAGTTTTATCGAACTTAATTTGTTCATAGACATAATTTTCAACATCCGATGGATACAACTTCGACGTTAAATCTTTGTCCAGTAGTTTTAAATCAAGTGGCACATCAAACTCATCAATACTTAATGAAGTTTTTATACAAACAGCATTTCGTTTTTTTAGATTATGAGCCCAGATTTGATAGAATTCAAATTTTTTGTTTATATTATCCCAACCGTAAAAGAACACTTTCCCTTGATAATAATTTAAAAAATTGTCCACAAATGGTGCATACCTAATATAACTTATACCATCGTAACTTTTTAATTCTTTTATAAATTTGTTTGTATCAATTAACCAGATTAACTTCAATCCAGCTTTCATATATCCTCTTGTTCTAGCTTTAATAAGATCAAAAGGAATAACTGATCTTTGATACTCAAAAGCTATGCTATTATCTTTAATAAATACATCCGCTATTTGAATATCATTATTTTCCCCTGTTTTAAAAATATGTTCGACTTCCACATTACGATATCTTTTTCTAAAATGTTCATAAAGATCTTTCTTCGCTTCTAGATGTTCACTACTCTCTTTCTTGTAAGTTTCAAACTCACAAGAACAATTTTTAGCATGAGCAAAATGCGATTGAATCTTCACACCTTTTTTGAAAATTACTTTCCCTCCACATATCGGACAGTGATACTCCTTATTTTTTTCTATATCGCTATCCAATGCATTAAAAACTTCATCTTTATTATCGTATGCCACGTACATAATGTTTCTCCTCTTTTTTTCGTACTACACTTACAAACTACTTCTAACGCCTCTTATTCAATTGTCAATTTATTTTAAATACCTATATTTTCTATAAACAGAATCATCAACTTCTACTTCTATAAAATCCGTAAGATCCATCCACGTAATCTCATTTTCATGATTATCACTGTCTACTAGGTAAATCTTACTACCCTTCTCACATAGATAAAAGTTTTTCTGTCTATCATACATCCCTTGCATAAAATCCATATCCTCTTCTAAAGAAAAGTCAAGACATCTTTTATACCAAGGTACTTTTGCATGTTTTTTCACCTCTACTACATGATCGTATTTGCTTGCGTTCATAATATCTCCTCCTTCATAATTTTTCCTCTTTTTTTAAACTTATATTACTTTTTACAAACTAAAAGCTCCAAATCTATCGTAATTTCTTTTAGTTTTTCAATATCAGCATCTGTGATAACTTTAGAAAATGTTAAAGGTGTCATCTTTAGAAAACTTGCCGCCTGCGTCTGCGTTAATCGAAATGTATCGCTTACCGTTATCCTCTCCACGATAGTACAATTCTCCTCGATTAGGCTCACAGTATCGCTATTCGTATATTCCTTACCACCGATTAACTCTCTAATTTCCCTTAGATAATTAGCATTAGGAATAACCTTAATCAAATACCCTTCATCTCCAAGCACTCTGAAAAACTCTTCATAATTCGCTGGTGTTAATATATTCAAGATACACGAAACACTGCCATCTTTGAACGGAAGATTAGCCAAGTTAGCAACCATATATGGATTCAATTTATCCTCTTTAACAGCTAATTCTATCGCGTCCTTACTATTGTCTAGACCATAAAAATATTTCTCAGGAAATACTGTCTTTAACTTCTTGATGTAATAGCCTTCTCCACACCCGATGTCTAACACCACATCTTCAGCATACTTTTCAACTAAATTTTGGATATTTTTTAAAACATTCATATAAAAATCATTACCAAAAACTTCGCTACGAGCTTTAAACAACTCTTCACTATATTTTGTAGGCTTATAATTATTTATTAAATGAATATATCCTTTTTTAGAAAAATCATAACGATGATTATTACTACAAACCAAACTAATATTCTCTATACAAGACTCTGATAAACACTTTGGACAAAGGTATATTTTTTCTTGATTAAACTTCTTTATTACATTCTCTATTCTCATTAAAACGCCTCTATACTTTCTAAGTTTATTGTATCAAATTTCCTTCAATATTGATAGCAAAAAACGGCTAAAATATTAGAAAATTTCATTTTTTTCAGTTTTCTTCAAAACTTTATTTTTATTAACTAATTACCGATTTCATTCCACTATTTTAAAACAAAAAATGACGACACAATCCTTTAGAATATTTTTATCGTCATTATATTTATATATTAATATTTTTTATTATTTTATACGGAAGAGACTCAGAAATCGTGATTTCGGAAAAATTGATTTCGTCAAGCCACTTCCGCAGTGGTTTATTAGTTATCGAAAAAGCTTTTATAAAGCGAATGTAGATATCAATAAAACCTTGCATCTATGAGTTTTTATATGAACTTTTAAAAAATTTAAGATCTTTGTATTAACCCTAATATATTAAACCGTTATTTCTTTTTTCGCTCTCTTAACTCTTTAAAAAAATTCTTCATCAGCATAGAGCACTCTTCTTCAAGCACCCCAGAGATAACCTTAGCCTGATGATTAAATTCATTCTCACCTACTAAATCAATGCAACTACCACAGCAACCGTACTTAGGATCACTCGCACCATAAATAACATTTTCAACTCTAGCTTGAACAATTGCTCCACTACACATAACACAAGGCTCAACAGTAGTATACAAATAACTATTGTCAAGTCTCCAAAAACCTTGCTTCTCGCAACCTTCTTTAATAACTAACATCTCTGCGTGGTTCAACGCCTGTTGATTTTCTTCACGAGTATTATGAGCCTTCGCAACAACCTTATCATCAATAACTAGCACAGCCCCAATCGGAACTTCCCCTTTAGCGTAAGCTCTCCGCGCTTCTTCTAACGCCATCTCCATATAATAAGAATGATCTTTCACACCACTACATCCTTCCACAAATACTTTTTTCAATTAATTATATCATATTTAGAAATCAATAGGGGTAAAAAATAGACAGTATAGAAATTCATTTGTTCCCTGAATTTAAAAAGGGAGTGATTCAAAAATCGTTATTTCGAAGAAATCGATTTTTTAGAGTCATCCCCGCACAGTTTATTAGATATCTAAAAAGCTTTTATAAAGTGAACTTAGATATCAATAAACCACTGCGTCTATGAGGTTTTATATAAACCTTGTTAAAATTTAGGGCTTTCGGGGCAGCCACGATAGAAAAAAACTTAACAAAATTAATTTCAAAACTAATTTTGTTAAGTCTCCCCTCTTAAACCCTAGTGATTATTAAGCCAATAATATACATTTAAAAATATAATTATAGCTATAAACAAGAATGTCAGCATCCCTAGAACTATAGCGTGTATTTTTCTTTTGAAATATAGATATCCAATAAATTCTCTAATGAAGGCATTTAGCGTAAAATAGAATTTTGTCGGTGCTCCATAACCAATACATCTAAAACCTAAAGTTCTTGCTTGGACTAATGCTCGGTAGACATGATAATAATTCGTCACCACAGCGAAACTTTTATCAGCTGGAATAAATTTCTTCGAAAAAATAATATTTTCTTCGGTAGAAGTCGATTTATCTTCTAGAATTATATCATTCTCATCAATCCCCTGCTCAAGAGCATAGTTTTTCATCGCAAAGGCTTCAGATACTATTTCATCAGGACCTTGACCTCCCGACATAATTAGTTTACTTCCAGGATTAGCTTTATAAACTTTTATCCCTTTTCTTATTCTACTAGCAAGAAGTGGTGTTACCCTCTCACCAATCAATCCTGCACCCAAGACTACTACATAATCAATCCTTCTCGGCAAAATATTAATGACATTTAGAACACTAGATACTAAGTAAGACATTGCTATACACAAAAAATACAATACTACTAATCCAACATAAGAATAAAGTGCACTCAATGTTAAATTACCATAAGTATAGTCAGCAACACGTGGCCAATATATAAAATAACCTACCAGAAAGAAGAACGTAGCTAGACTCAGTAGATTCCCAATCCTTAATCCTTCTCTTCTAATAAGCATAAATGAATTGTATAAAAACATAATTACTACTACAATTGGTAGCAAAGTGAATATTACCACCGCTATAACAAGTAATACTACACCAAAATTATAAACAAACTTATTACCTGCCGCATTATTAGTGATAAGTGCCATTACATAAAAAATAAAACTCAAACCTGTCGCTATAAAAAATATCCCTAGAAATAAATTTCTTCTGTCGAAATACAGAACAGATAAGAACAACAAAAGAAATATTACAAAAACTATAAACGAACCTATTATCATAAAAACCTCCTGCTTATATACTTATATTATAGATTATATTGTAAACTAACAGACATGTCAATTACACCTAAGAATATAAAAACTCTATTTTCATCTCTCCACTTAATATATTTCATGACAGACTTCAAATCAAACATATTTTTCATTAAAAAGAAGAGACTATATTTATATCAAAAAAATTTTTTATGTTTTTAATTATCAATAAAATATCATTATATTAAATTCGAAATCAAACCGTATTCTCTTTCTATAGACTATTTGTTCTATAGACGAATTATATTTTCAAATATATATTTTATATAAATTTCTTTATTTTTGAGAAAATTTAGCACTATTTAACATAACTCTACTCTGTGCTATAATAATCTTGTAAATTTAATAATAAAAGGAGGAAAGTTACATGCAGAAAAAAATCAAAACTTTTCTAATATTTTTAGGAACATTACTTCTATGTTTCGTTATAAGTAGTCTAGGAGAAAAAGATGCTAAAGCAGACGAAGTTACCACTCCAAAATCCGAAAACACTTTACCTACTACTGATACAAACACCGTTGTTAAACCACCTATTAAAGATTGTACAACAGTATACTTACCTTTATACAACCAAAATAAAGAAGAAGTTATGGACGATCTGACTTTTGAATTAAAAGGGAATAACGAAGTTATAACAGCTAAAAATGACGAAGGAGAAATTGGTGCAAAATTAAAAAATAATGTTAGTTACACTATTACTCTTCTTGAAAATGATAAATATACGTTAAAACCTTTTAGTTTCACAGTAAAAAATGGCTCTCCAATTAGGGATGACAACAACGAACTTATATACAATTTAGATTTAGAGAAAAAAACTAAAGCAGCTGTTGAAAAACCTAAGAGTAGAACTACTCTATATCTTTCTGTCCTAGAAGGCAAAGAAGAATCTGAAACTGACTTAACTTTTGAATTTAAGCATGGCGATGAAACTATTGTCTCAAAAAATGATGTTGGTCAAGTTGGTGCAAAATTACTTAACGATACTAGTTACCTAGTAAAATTACAAAATAATGATAAGTATGATTTCAAAGAATTCAGCTTTACATTAAAAAATGGAACACCTTATCGTGATGACAATAAAGAGCTATTAGTTAGTCTTGATATAATAAAAAAAGCCACTAACTCTACACCGCTACCAGAAGCTCCTAAACCGGACACTCCAAAACCAGAAACAAACAAACCGGATAAAGATCCTAATGATTGCGGATGCGAAACACCTAAACAAGATAAAGTAACTATTAAACAGCTTAAAGTTGTCGATATTAAAGACCCTGAAGGTGATACTATTAAAGAGCCTTTGACATTTGTATTCTTTAATGTATCAAAACAAAAACCTGCAGGAGAGTATACATCAACAGATGGAAAACTTCCAAAAGTTGAAATGTTGGTAGATGATGAATACGAAGTTTACCTTAAAACAAACGATAAATACGGTATGAGACATCGTCACTTCTACGCATTTATGAATCATTATCCAATAGATATGGAAGATGAACACGAAAGATATACTGATAGATTAGAAGTTATTAAAAAAGATAAAGATTATGTAGAACCTAAACAACCTGCAGTAACAGCTAGAATGCAAGTAAGATATAAAGGTAAATTACTAAAAGAACCTGTTACATTCGAATTTGTAAGCAACGGCGAAACACTAAAAGCTACTAGTAAAGACGGTCTTGTATCTGTTGATTTACATGAAAATACAGATTACATGGTAGGAGTTGTAAATAACGATAAATATGATATTGAAACTTTCCCAGTAGTTATTAAAAATAAACAAGTCGGGAAATTCCCTTATGACCACCGTACTTGTTGGTTAGTTGAACACCTTGACCTTTTAGATAAAGGTACAATTTCTACAACTAATCCTCACTATACTATTGCTACAAAAGATGAAAAAGTAAGAATCTCCGGTATGGATTTTAAAGATTTAAACCTTGATGTTAAAACAATTGACCCTACAACTATCCCAGCTTTAAAAGGAATGGATGCATTAGTATATGATATCAGCTTCATAAATATATATAGACATGAAATCGTAAATCTTAAAGGGGATTTCACAGTAACTGTTCCTAAAGATAGAAACAAAAAAGTTAAAGCAATCTACTACATCAATGACTTCGGTAAACTAGAAAAACAAGACGCTATCCCAGGTGAATTTAATAGTGTAATTACTTTTAAAACAACTCACTTTTCTAGATATGCTCTTGTCTATGGAGAAGATAAAGAAACTACTGTAAAACCTAATGAAGATTCTAATAAACCTGTAGCTCCTACAGTTAAACCTAACGATGATTCTAACAAACCTGTAGCTCCTGCGGTTAAACCTAACGATGATTCTAACAAACCTGTAGTTCCTTCAGTTAAACCTTTAGGTGACTCTACTAAACCAGTGAGCATGAACGTTCAAGATGCCCCTAGATTAGAGGTACCAGCATACGGTAATGCTGAAATCAAAAAAATAATAACTCAGATGGAACAAATCATCAACAAAATCAAAGATGGCGAAAAAAATGGAGCTAAAGCTGAGGATATCAAAGTATTAAAAGAAAGACTTGCCAACTTACAAGAAGCTTTCGATACACTAAGCCAAAACTTACCAGCTATCAATAAAGTTCCTGAATTCGACTTAACTAAACTTAGTATACCAGATAAAAACCAACAAGTTGACACTATTGACGAAAACTTCAATCAAACTAATTCTGTAACTAGAGATGAAGCTAATTCTGATGGCAAAATTAGCAATTCATCTAATTCAAAAACTACAACTAAACCGGATATTAAAACAAAAGAAGTATTACCAAATACTGGTATGAACTCTACTAGTTCTGCAGCAATTGGACTAGGATTAATTTCTTTAATAGGACTTGCTATTAGACGCAAACTTGCTAAATAATCAGCTAGTTGCTCTTATAACACAAAAGAGTATGGATTTTGACCTTTCCATACTCCTTTATTTATTATTCAGTTCTCAACGCTTCTACTGGATCTTTCTTCGCAGCTATTCTCGATGGAATGATACTAGCTATAAGTGTTAGTACTAAACTAAGAGCTATTAATCCTATTGAGGCTTTAGCATTTAATGACGCTGTAAAACTCTCCACTTCTAGTCCCTTAGCAACTGCTCTACTAATAGGAATAGATAGAAGCATAGTCACCACTACACCTACAGCACCGGAAATAAATCCAATTAATCCTGCTTCCGCGATAAAGATTCTCGTAATGTCTTTTTTACGAGCACCAATTGCACGAAGAATACCTATTTCTTTCGTTCTTTCTACTACAGATACGTACGTTAGTATCCCAATCATAATAGATGATACAATTAATGAAATTCCCGCAAATGCCGATAAGATTAATGAAATTGTATTAATCATCTGCGACATAATTGTTGTCATCTGCTTCGCCATATCAGCATATGTGATACTATATTTATGATAATCTGAGCTGTCTGATCCATATTTGTCAGCCACTTTCTTATTGAAATTGTTAATAACTTCTGCTATTTTATCACGATCATTGAAAGATTTTGGATAAAGCATAATTGCACTTGGTGTAGATTTTCCACCTATTGTCGCAAGAATCTGATCTGCCATATCCGCATCAATCTTCTGACGCGTCGCCACATTTACAGTTTTATCCTTTTCTTGTGCAACTACAATATCAGATTTAGCCTCTTTTTCCAGCATCTTATTTTGTAATGATTTTGTATATCCGATTGTCATCTGAGGTCTAGTGAAACTATCTTTAGCTTTTAATATTGCCACTACTTTAACCTTAGTTCCCGAATCATACATCTTAGTATCAACATCACGTGGAACAAAACCATCACCGATTTTTCTATAATAGTTATTATTATCTATAACGCTAAATTCTTTTCCAATAATATCTTCATACTTAACTTTTGAATTTTCATCAAAACCTAACGCTTTCAACGTAGATTTGTCAATTTCGTTATTTTTCGCAGTAAATAATACAACTTCATTATCACTAGGATATTCAAAATTATCTTTTGATGATTTTACCACTTCGTATTGATTCATAATCATATTCTTATCTTCTGGTAGTACTCCAAAAATACTCTCACCTAATGCATCTTGATCTTGTTTTACATCAATTACATCACCTTTTGCATTTTTAGTCAACGCCTGAATAGTATATCCTTGAGTAAATTCAATCGCAGAATAATAATCCTTCGCATTATTTTGAATATAGTTTATAAATGTTTCTCCATTTCCTAATGCGTCCACCGAATATAAGTTTCTATGTATATCACGGCTAGACTTCGGTACTAATTCTGAACCATTAGAATCTTTTTCTGAATTGTCATCATCAACACTAAGTCCGAAATTTACCTGATTTGCACTAATCATAATCGGCATCGATGATAAGTTTTCGTTTTGCATTGTTTGAATATATTTATCCATTCCTGATGAAATAGACAATACTAGACCTATACTAATAATCCCTATACTGCTAGCGGCAACCGTCATAAATGTACGAAATTTCTTCGTAAGAAGGTTCTTAAAACTAGATTTAATTGCACTACCAAATGCCATCGAAGTTTTCTTCAGAGAAAATTCATTATCAGCAATCTCGTTAGTCACATAAGGATTTGTATCCTCTTGAATCTCTCCATCTTTAACTCGTACTATTCTATCACTATATTTTTTCGCTATTTCTGGGTTGTGCGTTACCATTATAACTAACTTCGTCTTACTTATTTCTTTAATAAGCTCCATAATCTGAACACTAGTCTTACTGTCTAACGCTCCTGTAGGCTCATCAGCAAGAATAATCTTCGGATCAGTTACTAATGCACGGGCAATCGCCACCCTTTGCATCTGACCTCCAGAAAGTTGGTTAGGTTTTTTATACAGATGCTCCGCTAACCCAACATCTTCTAATACTTTCTTAGCCTTTTCATGATTTTCTGAATTAGAATGCCCTGAGATAGACAAAGCTAATTTTACATTCTCAATAACACTTAAATGAGATATTAAGTTATAACTTTGAAAGACAAAACCTATAGTCCCATTTCTATAACTATCCCAATCTCTATCTTTAAACTCTTTAGTAGAACGCCCCATAAGAGCCATATCCCCTGATGTGTATTTATCCAAACCACCTATAATGTTTAATAGCGTCGTTTTTCCACTTCCACTTGCTCCTAAAATCGATACAAACTCATTTTCTCTAAAATGAATATTTACAGATTTTAGTACTTCTACTTCACTACCACCAGTATTATACTTCTTAACTATATTTTTAAGTTCTAACACTCTATGTCCTCCTAATCTAATTTCATTGAAAATGATAATTTGTTCACATAAATCATTTCCATGATTTCCATTATAACACAAACTTCTAATCTCTAAAAGCAATATCCTAACTGACCAAACATAAAATAAATTTTAAGATAATTCCTAAAACAAGAGGAATGACTAAAAATCGTAATTTCTCAAAAATAGATTTTACCAAGTCACTCCTGCAAAGGATTGTTAAATATTTAAAAAACTTTTATAAAGCGAATTTAAGTATCAATAAACGACTACGTCTACAAGTTCTCATACAAACTTTTTTCGAAATTTAAAACTTTCAATTCTATTCCTCTAACCTAAGAATAATCTTCAGCTATAATCTACTTTAAAAGTTTAAAATACAATAAGCTACTAACCTTTATATTTCTTAACCAGGTAAAAAGGTAAAACCGTAGAGGCAATTGCCGAAATAACTATTAAAACTAACGCTACTGTTGAACTAAAGAATCCACTAATAAATATAGCAACTCCACTAAAGGTCATAAGCAATGCATAGGCTCTAATCACTTTTTGCTCATTGACACCTTTTTCTAAACCAAAAAGATTAAAATTGTATTTTCCCCAAAATTCTTTTTTAGGCAGATAGTTACCAAGTACAATAAACAATATCCCGATAACAAGAGCTGTTAATTTCGTTACATTAAAATTATTATCTAAGGCATAAGCTATTAGACCACCTTGAACTAGGACACTTATTATAGGAGTAATCCCCTTAATTATTAGCGCACCTTTTTTCGGAGTTTTATCAAAATCTACAACTAATGAAATTATAACCTGAACTATAGCAAAGAATATAGGAAGTTCGACAATCGCACGAGTTTTACTCACAAAATTATCTGACTCTCCTTTAGGATTGAAATGTACAGCTATTTGTTCAGGTAATACATCATAATAATAAACTCCTATTAATATCGGTAATAAACAAATACCGACACTTAAAAACAAACTTTTTTTATCTACTCTCATTGTCTTTTCCTCCTAAACCATAGATCCAAACCAGAACTTCTTCGAATACACTAGCATTCAATTCATAGTATATAAAATTCTTATGTCTAGATTCTAATATTAAACCTGCTTTTTTTAATTGTGTTAGATGATAAGAGACAGTAGCTCCAGATAGATTAAATTCCGAGGCTAATTCCCCTGCACTTTTCTTCTCTTCTTTCAACATTTCTAGTATATTTCTTCTTACTGGATCAGATATCGCCTTTAAAGTTTCACTCATCCCATGTATATCACTCCTTTAAAAATTTGAACTGTAATTCTATTTAGATATCTTTCTAAATAGATTATAACTCTATCCTTTTTCAAAGTCAAGAACTATTTAGAAAATTTTCTAAATAGCTCTTGTTATTTTGTTTTTTCCTAAGTTAACTCATAACCTTGTTTCTTTCTAGAATCTACTTTTAGATTTTACTAATAGTTCTTTTTTATAATTTTATATTTTATAAATGCCATTATCTGTAAGTTTGCATATTCTAAATATTTTTATTTAGTCTTTAAATTTCAATTTTTCTATTTGTATATACAAAATGAAAAATAAAATAATATTTTTTAGATTTAATATTTAGCTGTTTTATTTAATTTGACAAGCACTGATAATTTGATACAATAAAGATATAACAGTTATTGAGATAATTTTATCATTAAAATATTTTAGTATAATTAATATTATTCTATTTCTTTTCAATTATACTATTTGTTGCATATAGATATTAATTATTACTGAATTATCTGTATTGTGGGAATAATTCAAATTATATAAATTCACCAGTACAGCAAAAGTTGACAATTTTCCCTAACAATATGTGATATTTTTACATGAGTTAATAGATAAGCGATATACATCTATATATATCATGCAATCTTTTAGATTGTTCTTAAGACTGTGGAAGTGTCGTGACTTCCATTTTGAAGACTATATCATAGTCTAAACTTTCCTTTCGATTGTTAAATTTATTTAACAATAAACTTTTAATTTTATTTCAGGTTTTTCCTGATTTACTACAAAATAACAATTTACCCTAAATTTTATTTTGTGTTCATATAACGAAAAGCGGTCCATTACGGGCCACTTTTTGTTTTTATTATTCAGAATCTGTTTAATATAGCGTAGCTTCCTCCCTAATTTTCAAAATAAACCGCACTTGGCAAAGAGCCAAATATATAGAAAAAGAAGAAATAGGAGTTTTTCCTAATTCTTCTTTTTATTTTTTATATTAGTCGATTACAGAAACTTTTAAGAAGTTTGTTGTTCCTGCGTTACTTACTGAAGTATTGATACCACCAGTAATTACGATAGCATCTCCTTCTTTAGCGTATCCTGAAGATTTAGCGATTTTCGCTGCTGTTACTAACATTTCGTCTGTAGATTTAGCTTGTTCTGAAATTTGAGCATCAACTCCCCATACTAAGCTTAATCCACGAGCAACTTTAGCACTTGGAGTCACAGCTAAGATAGCTGCGTTTGGACGGTATTTAGAAATTAATCTAGCTGTTTTCCCTAATTCAGTGTAAGTTACAATTGTGTGTAAGTCTAAGTTTAGAGCTGTATATCCTACAGATACACCAATTGCATTTGTAATATCTTTAGATACAACTTTCTTAGAGCGTTCTTTTAAGATACGAGAGTAATCTTGCATTTCTTCAGTACGTTTAGCGATTGTAGCCATTGTACGAACTGATTCGATTGGGTAAGCACCCGCTGCTGATTCTCCTGATAACATGATTGCATCAGTTCCATCGTAAATTGCATTAGCTACGTCAGATACTTCAGCACGTGTTGGACGTGGATTTTTTTGCATTGAGTCTAACATTTGAGTAGCTGTGATTACAAATTTACCAGCTGCATTACATTTAGCAATAATGTCTTTTTGCATAATTGGTACTTCTTCTGCTGGCACCTCAACCCCAAGGTCTCCACGTGCGATCATAATACCGTCAGATACTTCGATAATTTCATCGATATTGTCAATAGCTTCTTGACATTCGATTTTAGGGATGATTTGAACGTGTTCGCATCCTTCTTCTTTTAAGATACGTCTAACTTCTAGTACATTTTCTTTTGTACGAACGAATGACGCAGCAACGAAGTCGATATCTTGTTTACATCCGAAACGAATATCTTCTTCATCTTTTGGAGTGATACCTGGTAATTTTGTAGATACACCTGGTACGTTAACTCCTTTTTTGTTTTTAAGTACTCCACCATTTTGGATAGTAGTGTAGATTAATCCACCTTCAATATCAACTTTGTTAACTGTTAATCCAATTAATCCATCATCAAGTAGGATTGTATCTCCAGCTTTCACATCGTGAACTAATTCACCGTAAGTGATTGAGAATTTATCTGTTGTTCCAAGAACTTCAGTCATAGAAACGATAACATCTTTACCTGTTTCTAACATGATTGCATCATTTTCCATGTTGTGAGTTCTGATTTCAGGACCTTTAGTATCTAAAAGGATAGCTAGGTTTGTTCCTGTAGCTTCTCTTACTTCTTTAATTGTTTGGATTCTTGCACCGTGTTCTGCATAGTCTCCGTGTGAGAAGTTAAGACGACAAACGTTCATCCCTAACTCTACCATTTGAGTTAATGTTTCTTTGGCCTCAGACTTAGGTCCGATTGTACAAATAATTTTTGTTTTTTTCTGTATCATAATATACCTCTTAAATTTTAATCTTTTATTATTTTAACTTATTTCCAATTTATTTTCAAACATTTTCCTAAAAAATAGCCATTTTTAGCAAAGAAAACGTTTTTTAAACCTAGATTGAAAGTTGTTTAGACACTTCATAGATATTTAGGTCTACGTTGTGAACATCTCCAAATACATCTTCAAACTTAGTACTTACAAGTTTATTATTTTGGATACCTACAGCACGTCCTGATTTACCAGCTAATAATAATTGAACAGCATAGTTCCCCAAACGTGATGCTAATACTCTATCTTGAGCTGATGGAGTTCCACCACGTTGGATATGTCCCAAGATTGTAGCTCGTACTTCTTCACCAGTACGTTCTTTTAATTCTTTAGCTAGCTCTTGTCCACCCATAACACCTTCCGCTAAAACGATGATTGAGTGTTTTTTACCACGATCTTCTCCGGCTTTAATACGTGCAACAACTTCATCGATGTCTTCTTTTCTCTCAGGAATTAGAAGACTTTCACTTCCTCCGGCGATACCAGCAAATAATGCTAAGTCCCCTGCATTACGTCCCATAACTTCGATAATAAATGCACGCTCATGACTTGATGCTGTATCACGTACTTTGTCAATAGCATCTACAATAGTATTAAGTGCAGTATCGAATCCAATTGTGAAGTCAGTACAACAGATATCGTTATCAATTGTTCCTGGTACACCAACAGTCTTAATGTTCATTTCGTTACTTAAAGCCATAGCCCCACGGTATGAACCATCTCCTCCAATTACTACTAATCCATCGATTCCTAGAGCTTCTAGGTTTTTAATAGCAATTTTTCTAACTTCTGGGTTAGCAAATTCTGGTAAACGAGCTGAGTAAAGCATTGTTCCACCACGGTTAATGATGTTACCAACATCCCCTACTTCTAGTTTTTTAATGTTGTTTTCTACTAGCCCTTTGTATCCTTGATATACTCCATAAACTTCTAATCCATTATAGATTGCTGTTCTTACAACGGCACGCACAGCTGCGTTCATTCCTGGTGCATCTCCACCACTTGTTAAAACTGCGATTTTTTTCATGTAGTCTTTACCTTCCTCATAATTTATTATTAATTATTTTTAAATTTACCTATCAACAATATCATATTTCTAAGATTTTTTCTAGTAAAAACAGAATTTTGTTTTATTTTTGTTCGATTTTTTTTGATTTTTTACATGTATGCGATTTTGATACGTTTTTCAGGGAATTTTTCCAAAAATTTCTGAACAAAATCATGTTCGTTATTGATTGTTATTGTCTTTCCTTTTGTAGAATCATTATCAAGTAGCGCTATTACCTTAACTCCACCAGCATCAACCTTATATTCTCTTAAAAGTGCCAATATTTCCTCATCAACAATTGTATAAATAATTTTTATATTACTAAGACAGTACTCTCTATAATTTTTTAAGCTTGCTATTTTTTCTAAAATGTACTGTTCTCTTCCATTACGAAGTTGTTTTTTCAATGTCATAACCGAAAAACTTCCTACTTTTATAAAAACATTAGCATACCTATATACACTTGGAAACACCGTAACATCATAATCATTTTTCCCATCGTTAACTGTTAGGAATGCCATGTAGTCACCATTTTTAGTCTTAATTTCTTTTTTCGTTATTATTTCTACATAACTATCACTTACTTCTCCACCAATATATTGTAGTGGCAGATAAGAATACTTCTCTTTTTCTACCTGTACCGGGTGTTTTAAAAAATAAGTTCCTGTCACTTCTTTTTCCATCTGAATTTTTTCAGTGATTGAATAGTCTTCTACTTCTTCTACCTTTAATGTCAGTCCACTCTCTGCTGATAAGGCAACGCGCACATTATTTATATATTGCCTATTATCTGAATAGTAGTCATTTACCTTCTTCATCAAAGTAGCTCGATTATATCCAAAAGTATCTAAAGCACCAGCTTTAACTAATGAAACTGCTGCTTGATAGTCAACCTTCTTATTCATTCGTTTTAAGAAATCATCTATATCTAAATATGATCCAAAATTAATTCTATCTTGGACTATTTCATAACTACTTCTATACCCAACATTCTTTATTGCGGTTAAGGCAAATACGATATCATTTTTAAAGACTCTAAAATTAGATAAACTCTTGTTTACATCAGGCTTTACCAAATTTATCCCCAAATTAGTAAGTTCTTGTTTATACTCATTAATCTTCTTCTCACTACTTATAACGTTATTCAATAAAGCTGTCATAAAATACTTAGTATAATAAACCTTTAAATATGCTAAGCGATAAGCTAGCATACTGTAAACAACCGCATGACTCTTATTAAAACCATAATTTGCAAAGGTAACAATAAGATCAAAAAGCTTTTCGGCAACTTTTATATCATAACCAGCAGCAACACTTTTCTCTACGAAGATTCTTCCATAATACTCAAGGTCTTCTTTTTTCTTCTTACTTACCGCTCTTCTCATATTATCCGCTTCGTTAAGGCTCATATGGGCGAAGTTCACCGCAATCAACATAATTTGTTCTTGATAAACAATGACTCCATAAGTATCCTTTAGTATTTTTTCTAAATGGGGGTGTGGATATACTACTTGCTCTTCTTTATTTTTTCTACGTACATAGACTTCGATTTGAGCCATTGGTCCCGGTCTATAAAGAGCATTCATCGCAACAATATCATTAAATTCAGTGGGTTTTAAGAGGTTCAACTTCTCCTTCATCCCACTCGATTCAAACTGGAAGATACCTTCTGTCTTACCTTTTGCAAATAATTCATAGACCTTAGGATCTTGATAATTTATCTTTGTTATATCAAATGTCGGATTCTCTTTTCTAATTTCTTCGACTATACTCGATACCATAGTTAGATATCTAATACCTAAAAAATCTATTTTTAATAAACCTACACTCTCTACATCATCCATCGTCCACTGTGTTAAGTACTTCGTCATGTTTGACTCAGCAAGTGGAGCATAGTTAACGAGCGGTTTATCATCGCTTATTACTATACCAGCCGCATGGACCGATGGATTCTTCGGTAGATTCTCTAAACTCAGTGCTATGCTGAACCAACGCTTATTAACATTACTCTGACCAATAAAACTTCTAAGAGCTTCCGAAGTTTCATAGCACTCTTTTAATGTTCTTGTCGAGCTAATATTACTACTAATAAATTTCAGAGTTTGTTCATCAAACTGCAAGATTCTCGCCGACTCTCTAGCTGCACTTTTCGATTGAAATGTTGTAAATGTAATAATTTGTGCAACTTTATCAGAACCATATTTTTCTTCCACATATTTTATGACTTCATCACGTCTAGTGTCTTGGAAGTCTATATCTATATCGGGCATAGAAATACGTTCTTTGTTTAAAAATCTTTCAAACAGAAGATTGTATTCTAATGGATCCGCTTCTGTTATATCTAGTAAATAACACACTAAACTTCCAGCAGCACTACCACGTCCTGCTCCTACTAAGATTCCATTGTCTTTTGCATATTTCACAAAATCATACACGATTAAGAAGTAATCATTAAAGCCCATTTCATCAATAATGTTCAATTCATAACTATAACGTTTTTTATAATGATATAAATCTTTACCTACTAATTTTTCCTTAACACCTTTTTGAACTAAGTAGTGCAAGTACTCTTTAGAAGATAACTTTGCGAAAATCTCTTCTTTTTCTCCGTAAATATACTTAGGCAAGTGATATCCTGAAAAGTTCAATTCATACTGACAACTATCGATTATTTTCTTTTGATTAGCAAATGATTTTCCAAAAATAATGTGTAATTCTTCATCTCCTGGAGCCAAGATTTCTTCAAAATCCTTTTGTTCTCTGACAAAATCATCTCCAGAGATAGTCGTAAGCTCCTGTATATTAAGCTTTTTATTATCGCGAATAGCGCGACTAACAATGACTTGCTGATAGTGCTCTTTATTTAGATAGAAACTTGGTTTTGTATAGACAATATTATCGTAATCACTATAGGTCCTCTCCTGGAAACTCTCATTAAAACCGAAATAAAAATCATACTTATTTAGTAAATTCTTTAAATAAGAAAACTCCATACTATCTCTAAGTTCATCAACAACGATTAAGACAAAATTGTCCTTATAATCTATCATTTCATTAGAAAAATCTTCTACAGTCCACTCTTCTCCATTCATAAACTTTGTAGAAATCTCTAATAATTTATAAAACATTCTTTCAGATTTACACAATAAATTAAATTTTAGAAGCCCAATTCCATAACCTAAACTAACTTCTAAACCTTGAATTAAATTTATTCCTGCTTTTTTAGCTTGCTTATGAGCTTTAATTGCACCATACATATTCGGATCAACAATAACCACTGATTTCTGATTATCTTTTGCTAACTTTGAGAACAGACTCTCATACTTAATTGTACTATTCAATAAGTCATATGCACTATGTACTTGCATATTGTAATACATACTAATATCCTCCTTTCTTCATTATTTTTGTTCAATTATATTATCCGCAAAGTGGGTTATAATCATCTTCTGAAGAACATCCCATGTTTTCCCCATGGTTTTTGCTCTGTTCATTAAAGTAACGGTAAACTCTCTTATTGTCATCACCCATAAAGTAAATCGGATTAAACTGTGTATATTTCAAACGTCCTTCTTCATCTAAAAGATTCTCACAAACAACCCTACGTTTTATAGATGCTATAAAATTTGTATAATTTCCAAATTCAGAAATACTTTCTACTTTACACTCAAGCGACAATATACATTCATCCATAATCGGAGCATCAACATATTTTGCTGGATCATATGTCATATCTGCCATACCAATTTTATTCTGTCCTGAATGGAAACCAGCAATTTCTACCTTACTAAGTATTTGTTGACAAGGTACATTAACGGTAAATTCTCCATATTCTTTAATATTCTCCACCGCGTTACTTTCTGTCCTAAGTCCAACTGTAATCATATCCCCTAGCGAATACGATGAGCTACAAGTTGTCACATTGTACTTCCATTTTTTATCTTTATAACCTATTAATATTACTGGAAATCCGTAATATAATTTACTGGTTTTAATTTCTAATTTCATCTTCTTTTGTCCTTTTTCTTATTTCTTTTTATACCTATTCTTTCCTATTTTATTATCTTTTTGCTATAAAAGTTAATGTTCTTTCATCTGAATTTTCTACGATAAATTTAAAATCATCAAACTGTATCTTCTTCATTTCATCTACTGATGAAACTTTATTTTTTACAAGCTCAGTTAAAAACTTGCCTCTAGCTTTTTTCGATATTGTAGAGTGCACTTTTAGCACTCCATCTTTTTCTTCCATGAAGTTAATTTTAATAAATTTCTCTCTTTGTTTTTTTGAAAATACTTCTTCAAATTCACTAGAAAGTAATGACACAACTAATTCTTCGCCCTCGATGCTCTTATCGTAATCTTCATGCCAGAAGTTTTTTAAAGATTGATTTTCGACTTTAATATTTTGTAAAAAATCTAGTCTGTGTTCTTGAATCAAGTCATATGCACCTATTACACCATATAAAGATGTTGCAATAAATATATTTTCTTCTACATATTTTTTATCAGACTCGTCAAAACCAGCACGATCTATATTTCTATACATCAAGCCATTGAATAACTCCAGTGCTTTGTAACTATTCGCCGTTTTATTTTTAATAGCCTGCCAACGGAAAAACTCTTCCGCAGCCTTCTCATCTTTGATTTTGTAGACCTTCGCCAAGTCTTCCACACTTAATTTAGCTATTTCACTTACTATTTCAGTACTTTTGTCACTTAGACTTACCGTACCATGCGAAATAGCCTTCTTGTTTAATTCTTTAGCTGTTGGTATTAAGATTTTCATCATTATTCCTCTTCTTCAGGTAATTCTAAGAAGCTATTTTCGATTAAACTTTCCACTTCCATTAGTACAAAGTTGTACTCTGTTGCTTCTAGCGTAGGATCAATAATTAATGTATTAAAGTAACCTACTACAAAATCACGGTTAGCAATCTCTAGTTTAAACATATATTCACTAATTTCATCTACTAAGAACGCTGTTTCTTTTAATTCTTTATCCTCATAAGTGTTAGCGTAGTGTACTGTTTCTAAAAGTCTGCGGATTTCTAAGTCTGCATGCTCTTTAGCAAAACGATCACGAATGTGTTTTGCAAGTTCCTCAGCTCTAAGATCTTCTGTGTTAATATTTTCTTTTTTCAGTACGTCTTTTTCTTCTAATTTTGCTAATAATGCTGTTAAAGATTGGTGTAATGTATTCATTTAATTTTCTCCTATATTTACAATAAATTTTTTAAAACTTCCTCTATATATTTTATAAGAAAAACATGAAAAACGCTAATAATACGCTACACACATAACTACGCTATATTTCAAAGAAATCTATATTATGTACTGTTATTATATTAGTGTAGTAGAACTGATCTAATATACAAATTACTAATGAAAATTACTACATATTGAAATCCATTTTACAATCTTTACTATTTTGGCAACGTTTTCTATAAATGTTCAATATAAGTAGAATATAATATATATTGTACTATATATTTAACATTATTATAAGATAGATTTACCACAAAAAAATTATTATCAATACAACAATAAAAAATTATGAAACTAATTAGAGAGATTTTATATAAGTAATAATAAATTAAAAAGCATAACAGGACTGACCTAAAAGTCCTAAAATTCAACAAAGTTCTCATGAGAACTCATAGACACAGTGGTTTATTGATATCTAAATTCGCTTTATAAAAGCTTTTTAGATATCTAATAATCTATGCGGGGGTGACTCAACAAAATCTTGTTTCTTCGAAATCGCGATTTTTGAGTCACTCCCTATTTTGACAATAATAACTATAATTAAAAGATTAGACTTGATTCAACATACTCTAAATCTCATTCGTAGCAGGATAAAGTACGTCTTTAAAGCAGTTAAAATCACAAATAAAGAGTCCTATTTATCTACGATTTTATTGTAAAAATGGTATAATATAAATGAAATAATTATTCGAGGTGAAGTATGAAAAAATATGTAATGGCAATAGATCAAGGCACTACAAGTTCTAGAGCTATAATATTCAATAAAAAAGCTGAAATAATAACAAGTAGCCAAAAGGAATTCCCTCAGATTTTCCCTCAATCTGGCTGGGTTGAACACGATGCTAATGTAATCTGGAATTCAGTACAATCGGTTATTGCAGAAGCATTTATCGAAAGTGGTATAAAGCCGAATCAAATAGACAGCATTGGAATTACAAACCAACGTGAAACGACTGTTATTTGGGATAAAGAAACTGGACTACCTATTTATAATGCAATAGTTTGGCAAAGTAGACAAAGTGCGGATATAGCTAATAAACTCGTTAACGATGGTTATAAAGATATGATTCATCAGAAAACTGGTTTAGTCGTCGATGCCTATTTCTCTGCAACTAAAATACGTTGGATATTAGATAACGTACCTGGTGCACAACAACGCGCCGAAAATGGAGAATTACTATTTGGAACTATCGATACATGGCTAGTTTGGAAGCTTACAGGTGGAAAAACTCACGTTACCGACTACACAAATGCGGCAAGAACAATGTTATTTAATATTAAAGACTTAACTTGGGATAAAGAAATTTTAAAAATTCTAAATATACCCGAATCTCTACTACCTGAAGTTAAATCTAATTCAGAAGTATACGGAAAAACTATAGACTATCATTTCTACGGTGGTGAAGTTACAATAAGCGGACTAGCAGGCGACCAACAAGCAGCACTTTTCGGGCAACTTGCCTTTGATAAAGGAATGATAAAAAACACATACGGCACAGGTTCGTTCATCATCATGAATACAGGTGAAACTATGGAACTTTCTAAAAACAACCTACTAACAACTATTGGTTTTGGAATCAATGGAAAAGTTTATTATGCTCTAGAGGGTTCAATTTTCATCGCTGGAAGTGCAGTTCAATGGTTAAGAGATGGATTACGTCTAATTAAAAAGTCATCTGAAACAGAATCGTTAGCTTACAACTCTAAAAACAATAACGAAGTATATCTAGTGCCTGCCTTTACAGGATTAGGCGCTCCATATTGGAATCCAGATGCTCGTGGGACTATCTTCGGCTTAACACGTGCTACTACTAAAGAAGATATAGTGAAAGCTACATTGCAGTCAATTGCCTACCAAGTACGTGATATTATCGATACTATGAAAATCGATGCTAAGGTAGAAATCCCCTTACTTAAAGTCGATGGAGGTGCTGCAAACAATGATTATCTTCTAGAATTCCAAGCAAATATCCTAGGCGTTAAAGTTGCGCGAGCTGAAAACTTGGAAACTACAGCTCTAGGTGCTGCATTCCTAGCAGGATTAGCCACTGGATATTGGGAAAGTTTAGATGAACTTAAGAACCTAAATACAGCCGGCAAACTATTTGTTCCTACGATGGAAAAAGCAGAACGCGAAAAACTTTACAAAGGTTGGAAACGTGCAGTAAAAGCTACACAGATTTTTGCGGAGGAATAATAAATAGCCCTCCAAAATTTGTCCAAATTTTGGGGGCTATTACCCTTTGACGAGATAAGATAATTATTTTTTAAAAATAACTTTATCGAGTCACCGTCTTTAAAACGGTGCCCTCTTTATAAATTTATTTTAACATAATTAAATTTATAAAGCAATTATTTTATTATCTTACAAAGTTACACAAACAATTTCTTATAAACTATAACTAGTCTTAAAATATTTTTAAATTCCCTTATTTTTCTTTGAAACCCAATCTATCTTTTGATATAATCAAAGATGGAGAGAGAAGTTAGGGAGTTTTATACTTCCTATAAAGATGGTGGCTACTTCTATATGAAAGGGGATGGTGCTATGCTCGCATACACTAAAATCTTGAAGAAAGGAGTAGCGAATTGTCTGCGTTTGAAATTATACAAACTATTATAGGTGTAAATCTTTTGATTGCAACTGTAGTTGGTGTATGTATCTCAGCATTAAAAAAAGACAATAAAAAATAACCATCTTTATTCTTTGACCGGTTTAAGATGGTTATTTTTAATCATAATTTTATCGAGTCACCGTCTTTAAAACGGCTCTCTCTTTTATGATTTAATTTTAACACAAATCTATATTTAAATCAAAAGTTTTGTTAGATAATATATACAACATCTTATTTTCAGAATTCAATAACTTTAGAAAAACAACAGACCTCAAGATTCAAATGATTTTTGAGGTCTATTGCTTATAAGTATAACTTTAACTACTTCCCCAATTTAGAAAATTAGCTGGGAGTGACTCAAAAATCGTGATTTCGTAGAAATCGATTTTGTCGAGTCACCCCCGCACAGTTTATTAGATATCTAAAAAGCTTGCATAAAGCGAATTTAGATATCAATAAACCACTGCGTCTATGAGTTATCATACACATTTTTTTGAAATTTAGGACTTTTGGGTCAGCCCCGAGTTATCACTTTTAATTAATCCTGTATCTGTTTTTCTAAATAAAGCATTAAAAATTATTAATTTTTCTTCCTTATCTACTTCTTTTCCATCTTGAATTAATGCTTGATAAAATCTTGTTAAAGCTGCCTTTTGTTCATATTCCATAGACATATGTTGACTTGAAACTATAATCTTAACAATAATTCTTATAATATATATTAGAAAAGATATTAATGCAACATAGATAAAAGATTTAGAAATAAACGGTACTTCCTTTACCATTTCTTGTACATAATCATGAATTTTGTCAGCAAAATAACCACCCGATACTAACAATCCCACTATAAAAATAAACAAAACACACGAAAATTTCGTTTTAAAAGTTACTTACTATTTAGTTTTCTAAATAATACTAATTTAACACTGGTTCTCTAAATTCAACTTCAAACTGAATATAATCTGACTATTTTTTTAACTTTCTTAGCCTAGCAATTCTTCATATAACTTCTTATCTAAATCTTTAAACACATTGAATACTACTTTTAAGTTAGCAGCAGGGGTTTCTTTAAGAAATTTCCTAACTTCAGCTACCGCTATTTCAGCAGCAAGATCATTTGGAAATCTAAATTCTCCCGTACTTATACAGCAAAAAGCAATGCTCTTAAGATTATTCTCTACAGCAAGTTTTAGCGAATTTCTATAACATGAAGCAAGAAGTTCCTTATCATCTTCTTCAACGACACGATATATTATTGGTCCAACAGTATGAATAACATGTTTAGCTGGTAAGTTATAACCCGCTGTTATCTTAGCTTGTCCTGTTTTTTCAAAACTTCCTTGAGCTTTTATAATATCATCGCATTCTTTTCTAAGTTGTAGTCCTGCTTGCGTGTGAATGGCATTATCGATGCATCTATGTAGAGGAATTAAACATCCTAATAGAGCCTTGTTCGCCGCATTAACTATAGCATCTACTCGTAGTGTTGTAATATCTCCTTGCCATACATAAATATTATTTTTAATTTCTGTTAAATCTTCTACTCTTGTTATTCCTTTAGCATTTAGAATCTCTTGTAGATATTCATCTTGAACTTCATAGAATTCACTCGGTAACTCCGATACTTTCCATGTGTTCATCAATGATCTAAACAAATCTTTCTTTTCTTGTTCCGTTTCTGGTATTTCTATTTCTGAATTTAGTGTTTTTATTAAATAATCTAGTTTTTCCATATTCTAAATACTTCCTCCATTTCGGTTATTATTATATACCTTATTACACTCCCTGTCTAACATTAAGATGGGGTTGACCCAAAAGTCCTAAAATTTAACATGGTTCATATGAGGACTCATAGACGCAGTGGTTTATTGATATCTAAATTCGCTTTATAAAAACTTTTTAGATATCTAATAAACTGTGCGGGGGTGACTCAAAAATCTTGTTTTCTTCGAAATCGCGATTTTTGAGTCACTTCCCTTATTTTATAAATCCCTACTAAAAGTACTTATTAACACTAAAAATTCGACTTCAGAAGCCAGGGGTTAAATCCTAACTTTTGAAGTCGATATATTTTATCTTATTTTTGTTTACGACGTTTTACATAAACAGTTAATCCTACTAAGGCTAGAACTGCCATCCCAGCATAAGCTGTCACATTATTATCTAACCCTGTTTTCGGTAATAATGAATCAGATTTTGAAACTTTTTCGAAATCTTCATCTACATTAAATGTGCTTTCTTTCTTAGTTTCTTTTCCAACGAAACCACCTAGTATATCTTTGATTGATTTTTTAGAAACTTTTTTCTCCGCTTCTTTTAACTCTTCTAATGCTTTATCTACTTCTTCTTGAGTAGCAGTTGCTGAAGCTAATAGTTCTTGTGCTTTTTGAACTGCATCTAGATAAGCTTTCTTATCTTCTGCACTTGCACTTTCAAAACTATCCTTCTCTTTAACTTCTGCTAAATGACTTAATTGTTCATTTAGGTTTTTCTTATCTACTTTTGGTGTTTCTGGTTGAGGTTTGTTGCCTTCTTTCTTAGGCTCCTCAGGTGTTGGTTTCGGCTCTTCTTTTGGTGTTTCAGCTGCCGGTTTCGACTCTTCTTTTGGTGTTTCGGCTGCTGGTTTTGGCTCTTCTTTTGGTGTTTCAGTCGCTGATTTTGGCTCCTCTTTCTTCGGTGTTTCAGCCGCTGGTTTCGGATCCTCTTTTGGTGCCTCAGTCACTGGTTTTGGATCTTCTTTTGGTGCCTCAGCTGCTGGGTTTGACTCCTCTTTCTTCGGAGTTTCAGGCGTTGGTTTCGGAACTTCTACTTCTTTACCATCAAGAGTATTTTCAGCTTGTTGTAATTTTTCTAACACAGCTGCAACTTCTTTTTCAGTAACATCTTTGTTATCAAGAACTACTGTCACTTCTTTTATAGTATTTATGAAGTTATCTTTTTTATCTTGTCCTGCATTTTTAAATTTAACCTCAGTTTGAAGTTTTTCAGTTTCTTTTAATTTTTCGATTAATTTAGCTTTATCTACTTCTTTCTTCACTTCTGGTTGTTGTGAATTAGCTAATGCTTCTTTAGCTTTATTTAGGCTTGCTACTGCACTGTTTACTTCGTCTTGATTTGCATTTTCATTTTCAAGAACTTTCTTAGCTGCCTCTAATGCTTTGTTATATGCATCTTTTGCTTCGATAGTAGCATTTTTGAACTCTTTAGTTTCATCTAACGCTTTATCCGCTGCTATTGCATTTTGAAGCTCTTCTTTATTCACTTCTGCTTTTTTCTCTACTGGAGCATTTTTTGGAATTAATGCTACGAAGTTACTGAAGCTATCAGTAGTGAATGTAAGTTTACCCTCTGCATAATTAACGCTATTTACAGCTGTTAATTTTCCATCTTTTTCATGGAAGAAGCGCTCTGGAGCTTTCGCTAAATCTAAAGTTACACTTCTATCACCAGGAACTTTAACTTCTTTTCCTGTTGCATCTACAATATGAATGTTAAAGTATTCGACATCATATTTACTTAAGTCTACATTACCTTCTGTTAATTGTTTTTGAATATTTGTTTTCTCTTCTGCAGTTGGCTCTGTTACAACAAGTTTGTAATTATTATAAAGTTTTTTCTCAGTGAAATCCACTGTACCTTGTGCTTTAGAGTTTTCAGTAGTTCCTACACTTGCTACTTTTTCTGCAACATTTAGAACAACTTGTTTCTTATTGTGCCCATCTTTTACTACTAATTCAAAGTTGTTTTCTGCTGGAGTATATCCTTCAGGCGTTACTATTTGAATTGTATATGTTCCATTTTCTAAGTTTTTCTGGAAGGCATTTTTTCCATATAAACTTGTTGGAAGTGATATTTTAGTACCATCTTGAGCTACTGCATAAACTTTTGTTCCTGCTGGCACTTGTTTATCAAAGCTGATTTCTGTTGCATTTCTGCTAATTTCATCTACTCTAAATTCAACCTCTTTTGTTGGTTTATCTTTTGTTATTTCGAAATCAACTTTTGATGGTGTAAGTAGTTTGTACTCTCCATCAACCATTACTACTTCAACAGTATACTTTCCGAATGGTAATGCTTGGTATGTACGTTTATTTCTAGAGAAGTCTTCCCCTACGATTTCACCTTTTTCATTAGTGATTTTGAAACGCAAGCGACGTGAATTATTTCCAGTTCCATCACCTTTCTTAACTTCTACTTCTAGACTTCCTTTACCATTACCTTCAACATTTGATAAGTTAATGCTATCTTTATTATTTG
Source organism: Gemella sp. (assembly GCF_057272915.1). NCBI lineage: Bacteria > Bacillati > Bacillota > Bacilli > Caryophanales > Gemellaceae > Gemella > Gemella sp. Next base: position 142,209 of record NZ_DBHIUF010000001.1, on the reverse strand, counting down.
CAAAGTCTTTTACTTCAAAAGTAATATCTTTTAATTCTACACCTTCTGGAATTGTGTAACTTCCGTCTTCATTTGCTGCAATAGTATTTTTCCCATAGCTTAATTTTTTATAGAATACTCCACTTCCATCTTCTAGTACTGGGTATGGGGTGAATTTACGAGTTGCTTCATCGTAGTAACCACCGTTAGCACCTGTAATTTTCGGAGCTTTTCTATCGATTACTACATTGAACGTTGTCTCTTGCATATCTGCACCACTTACTGCTGCACTATAAGAAACTACATATTGATACTCACCGTCTGGAAGAGGGTTACCGTTATTGTCAACACCTTTCCAGTTTGTCATAGTTAATGATGTATACTTCTTACCAGTATTATTGTAGAAGTTTTTGTTACCAGAACCATTACCATTTTGGTAAAGTGGGTTCTTACGTTCTACATCATCCTTAGCATATACTGAAAGTTTTAGGTTTTCGAAGTTACGGTAGAATACCCCTCTCATTCCTATCTCATCATAAATCTCATCACCATTTGGCGAGAAGAAAATTTTATCAGTAAAGAATCTTTCACCAGTAACAGGGTTTACATATGCTCCTGCCAGTGTTCTCTTATCTTTTTTATCTTCTTTATAAGTTGTTAACACTCCTGTGAAGTTCATTTCTGTTAATGAATCCCAGTTATTAGGGTTAGAAGTATAACCATACTCATATGTTGGTTTTTCTCCATTTTTCATAGAATAAATTGGTTTTTCTAATACTGGTAGATTTTGGAACTGACCTTTAAATCCTACAAATGGAATATTAGCTTTTAATGCACTTTCTTCATCATAGAAAGTTACAAATCCCTCTAGATAATAACCATTAGTAAATACTTTTTCTAGTTCTTCTTTGAATTTCGTAGCATCAACTGTGATTTCTACTTCTTTTTCACCTTTTGCTGGAACTTCTACAGTAGCCCAATCGGTTGTCAATAACTTCTTAGGAGTCATTGTAAGTTTACCATTCCAATCTACTCCAGCATCTTCACCATAATAATTATCTGTAGTTAGGTGAGCTGCATATTGTAGGCTTTGAGCCTTATCTGCTAAATTGTGTAATACTAATTTAAAAGTAAATTTATCCCCAACATTTCCTAGAGAAACACTTCCATAGTTATTTTCTCCAGTCACATAAAGATCTCCATATGCTGCTTTATTCGCATCGATTAGACCTGCACCTTGAAGACGTGGTGATCTATATGCTGTTGTGTATCCATCAGAATATACCTGAGGATTTGCCGTACTCATGATTAATCTCTTCGCTAGTCCTTGGATTTCCTCTGCACTTAAGTTCGGGAATCTTTCTGATAATACTTGTTTCACAAGAGTTATTGCTCCTGCAACGTGTGGTGAAGCCATACTTGTTCCGCTGTCTAGACCATATCTTCCATCATTATAAGATGATAAAATATCTCCTCCTGGCGCTGTTACGTCAGGTTTTAAGTATCCATCAACACTCATTCCCCAACCAGTAGATTCATCGAATTCACCTTTTTTAGGATTATCTTGTTTATCCCAAGTGCCATTGAATGTTATTTTATACTCTCCTTCATGTGCAGAAAGTTCATTACCAAATTTGTAATAAGTTGTTACTACAGGGAAATCTTTATCTTGTCCATTTAGTGTAAGATTATAAATAGTATCTCCTTCATTGAAGTAGATTACCGCTCCAGCTGCTCCGTATTGTTTAGCTAGTTTAACTTTTTCTTCAAAGCTATTACCACCACGTTGGATAAGGGCAATTTTTCCAGTTAAATCTTTATCAGCGTAGTTCTCCGCTTTACCAACTCCTACATATACATAATCATATGCTTTTTTCTCGAATTGTTTAGTGTAACTGAAAATTGGCATTTTTCCATTATCGAAATCAGCGTTGTCTTTAAGCTGCTCGATATTCGCCACTTCTCTGTTAAGAACGCTGTTGCTTATATTTGCTACAGAAATTGCATCTTCTGAAACCGATGGTCTTCCCACAGTTCCATAATCAGGATTAGCTGCACTTGGGTTGGTTTGTCCACTAGCGAAGAATGCATTGTTCCCAGCCGCTGCAACTATATTAACACCTGCTTTTTTCGCAACATCCATCGCACGAACTAAACCGTCACCTACTTCTACTACTGAACCAGCCGGTGAACCTAAACTAAGATTTATCGTATCTGCACCTAGTTTAATAGCGTCTTCTATCGCTTTTGTATAAATATAAGACTCTGTTCCTGCATTTTTAGTATCTGAGAATACACGCATAAAAATTAACTGTGCTTCAGGTGCTATACCTGTTACGTAATCACCATTTGTGAATTTCTCCTTAGGATTACCTACTGCAGTCCCAGCAACGTGCATCCCATGTGATTTATATGCACTTTGTTTAATATCATTATTCCAGTCGTTATAGTTGAATGCAAATGGTAATTTTTCACTATACCACTTACCATAGTCTATACCCACTTCTTTTTTTATTTTTTCAATTTCATCTTTAGTTTTATATTTAGATTTTGAATTGTCTGATAATCTAAGCACTGGATGATTCGGATCAAGTCCTGAATCTAATACTGCAACAACTTTTCCTTGTCCTCTATATCCTTTATTCCAAAGAGGTTGTATATTAATAAGATTATAACTATCTAATGCTTTAGAAAAATCATTAGTTTCAGTACTTTCTTTCTTCTCTTCTTCGCTCGCTATATTTTCTGGTTTATTGTAGCTAACACTCATTTCAACAGTATCTACAAAATCTAACTCTTGAATTTTTTTAGCATTTGAGAATGTAGTTTCTAAGGCGAAACCATTCATTAATGTATCGTACTCAAACAATTTTTCATAATCGATACCTTTATCTTTAATATCTTTTAATGCCTTTTCCCTAGGTGCTTTTGTTGATTCGGTAACTTCTTTAATTCCTTCTTTAGTTTTTAACTTATTAGGATCAACATCACCCTTTAACTTAACAATTACTTTTACTTTATCATCATTTTGGAACTTATGTTCTTCACTTTTCGAAACATTTGATAGCTCATCTTTTTTATCTTCGTGAGCTAATGTTATTTTTGATGATACTCCATAATTAAATGTACTGATATTTCCTAGTAGTAATGCTGCACTCAGCACACTAACAGCTGTCTTTTTAGTCAGTGTCATTCCTTCATCTCCTATCTTTTTAAGTGTATTTAAAGCATATTTCTATATTTTAACATATATTATCTGAAAAACAAAGATTATTTTCAGATAAAAACGTTTTTATATATCTAAAAAGATTATATTTTTTAATATTTACAATAAGTTCGTTAGGAAAAATTAAAAACCAAGCATATCCTCTATGCCTGGTTTTTTAATAAAAAAGTTAATAAACGACTTAAAATGCAATCTTTTAGCTCTTTTATACACTAATCGACTAAATTTTTGTCGTTTAAAGTGTAACTATATAAATTAATATTAACTATATATACATCTTAATTATTTCATAATCTTTGAACTTTGTCAAAGCCTAATCTAACAGTACTATTCAAATTATACTTACCCTAGTAATAAATATAAATTGAATTGTTATCTTTAATTTATTTTCTCGAACAAAGATACCCCTCCCGATATATTTTATAGAATTTTAAAGATTACTCTTCTCAAAAAAATACAACAATATTATTTTTAAAGGAGGCTGACCCAAAAGCCCTAAATTTCAACAAAATATATTTGATAATTCATAGACGCAGTGGTTTATTGATATCTAAATTCGCTTTATTAAAGCTTTTTAGATATCTAATAAACTGTGCGGGGGTGACTCGACAAAATCTTGTTTCTCCGAAATCACGATTTTTGAGTCACTCCCTCCTAGGAAATTAACTATGCTTTAGTTTTCAAAACTATACTAAAGTGTGATAAAATAGAAGCTAATTAAAAATATAGTTATGGTGGAGGTAGAATGAAATATTTAACTAGTGAAGAAGTAACTAAAGCGAAAAAAAATATTAGTGAAATAAAACCTTATAAAACTACTAAAGAGATTATCTTTTCTAATATTTTTACTTTTTTCAATGCTATGAACTTAGTTTTGGCAGCATTTATAGCTACAACACTTAGATTTGAAAATATGTTGTTTTTAGGTGTAATTACTATAAATACTGCCATCGGTATTTTTCAAGAAATTCGTTCAAAAAATGCCCTTGAGAAGTTGAGTTTGCTAGGTAGAAGTAAATACCGAGTAAATCGCGATAATGAAATAATAAATATTGATTCTGAAGAAATCGTCCTTGGAGAATATCTACATTTAAATCTTGGTGATCAAGTTCCTGTTGATGCTGAAATCATTGAAGGTAGTATCGAGGTCGATGAATCACTATTAACTGGTGAAAGTGATAATATCTTTAAGACTACTAACGATAAAATAATGAGTGGGAGTAACGTAGTTAGTGGTAGCTGCTTAGTAAGAGCTATTGCTGTCGGAGAGGATAGCTATATTAACAAGCTTGCTAAAAGCACTAAAGAATTTAAAAAATATCCATCTAAACTTCGTGACTATATGGATAAAATTCTAAAAGTTATATCTATTCTGTTAGTTCCTGTCGCAATTATGCTATACATGCGTGGTGCTAGTCTGGGACGTGGTTATGTAGAAATAGTTCTCCGTAGTGCTGGAGCTTTAGTAGGTATGATTCCAGAAGGGCTAATCCTCCTTGTCAGCGTCTCTCTTGCGGTTGCTGCGATGAAACTTGCTAAGAAGAAAATTCTAGTTCAAGAATTATACTGCGTAGAGACTCTTGCTAGAGTAGATGTCCTTTGTTTCGATAAAACTGGAACTATAACTACAGGTAATATGAACGTTGTAGAAATTGATGATGAAGTTGCAGAGAAATTATCAAGTTACCTTTCATATTTCGATGATGAAAATGCAACATCTAGAGCTTTAAAAAATCATCTAACATGTAAAAAACAATGGGATGTAGAAGAATTAGGAGCCTTTTCTAGTAAAAATAAATATTCATTTATAAAACTAAAAAACGGTGGAACATATTTCTTCGGGGCATATGAATTTTTAGGCTTCTCAGCTGAAATGGATGAATATTACGAGAATCTGAAAAAAGAAGGTTATCGAATTTTATCATTAGCCTATACTGAAGATAGTACAAACACCCCTACTAATATGAAACTTGTAGGACATGTAGTTCTATCAGATGAGATTAAGGAAAATACAAAAGAAACATTCAAATACTTCGAATCACAAGGTGTTGAAGTAAAAATAATCAGCGGAGATAACCATATAGCAGTGTATGGCGTCGCTAAGAAAGCTGGTTTCAAAGAAGATGCTAAGGCTATTGACATGACTAAAGTGACTGAAGAGGACTTTGAAAAAACTATTCTTGAGAATGATATTTTCGGACGTGTTACCCCTGAACAAAAACAGAAAATGGTGGCCGTATTACAAAAAGCTGGAAAAACTGTCGCTATGAGTGGAGATGGTGTTAACGATGTTCTTGCCTTGAAAAAAGCTGATATTAGTTTTGCTATGAATGGTGCTACTAGTGCTGCAAAAAGTGTATCGAACACTGTATTCTTAACAGATGACTTCGGAGTATTCTACGATATACTTATGGAAGGTCGTCGTGTTATTAATAACATTCAAAAGGTAGCTTCACTATTCCTAACAAAGACATTCTTCTCGATTGTTTTCTCAATACTTAGTGTAATCTTCGCCCTAGAGTTTGCATTTATACCGATTCAATTTACGATAATTTCAGCGATAACAATCGGTATTCCATCCTTCTTCCTAACTTTTGAAGCGAATAAAGAAAAAGTAAGTAACAACTTCATGAAGGACATACTGACAAACGCTGCAATCGGTGGCGGTATTTTAGTAGCTACAGTACTACTGACAAACTTTGCCATCACAGACAATTCACAAGCAAAATTTATCTGTTTCCTTCTTGCGTTAATAAATGGATTATGCATGGTGGCCAAAGTCAGCCTACCTCTGAATAAATACAAACTTGCACTACTTTCTATGTTAAGTATCGCTGCAATTATAGGTGTGGGAGTTAATATATTTATCCTGAAAAATCACTTTACACCATTAGTATTTTCTCAAGTGATTTATATAATTATTCTTGGATTAGTGATTTCGACAGTCCACTTCTTTACGAGAAGAAAAGTGAGAAAATAGAATTTATCGCTCATTTATCGCTCATTTATCGCTCGCTTTAGATTATTAATATCATCTAAAAACTGGTGTAATAACTTTTCAAAAGAGTATAACAAAACCCTAGACTTGGTTATTTCCAAATCTAGGGTTTATTTTTTTATTCTTCGTCAGAAGGTTTTTCTTTTGATTTTTCGTCTTCTAGGTCTTCTTCTTCAACCTTTTCAACTTTATCTTCTTCGTTTTGAGCCTCTTCTTGAGCTTTTTTCTCAGCTTCTTCTTTGGCTTTACGAGCTTCTTCTTCGTAGTATTTCTTATTAACTACTTTATCTAGTTGATCTGCTTCTCTTTCATCTAAGTCTTTTGGCATTTTTCCAAATTGGTAAAGAGCAACGATTTCTTTTCTATCGATTGTTTCAACTTCAATAAGTGTTTGTGCAATAAGTTCTAATTGTTCTCTGTGAGTTTCAATGATGTGAAGAACCTTAGCGTAACATTCGTTAATAATTTTACGAACTTCGATATCGATTTCTTTCAGCATTTCTTCTGAGTAGTTACCGATACTTGAAAGTTGACGTCCACCATATGGATCGTGGAATGGAGCTTGCATTGGTCCTACAGCATCACTCATACCGTATTCTGTTACCATCGCACGAGCAATAGCTGTTACTCGTTCAAAGTCATTGTGTGCTCCTGTAGATACTTCATTAAAGAAGATTTGCTCTGCAGCACGTCCACCAAGTAATCCACAGATCTTGTCGATTAAATCTGTACGAGTTTGGAAGTATTTTTCTTCTTCCGGAATCATAAGGTTATATCCACCAGCATCACCACGTGGGATAATAGTAACTTTTTGTACTTTATCAGCACTATCAAGTACCATACCTACGATTGCGTGACCTGCTTCGTGATAAGCTACTAAACGTTTTTCTTTTGGAGTGTATACTCTACTACGTTTAGCTGGTCCACCGATTACTCTGTCCATAGCTTCATCTAGATCTTCTTTATCGATACTAGATTTATTTTCACGAGCTGCTAATAATGCCGCTTCGTTAAGAATGTTTGCAAGATCCGCACCAGAGAATCCTGGAGTTTTTTCCGCTAATGAACGAAGATCAACACCTTTAGCAAGTGGTTTGTTTTTAGCATGTACTTTAAGAATAGCTTCACGACCTTTTACATCAGGTGTAGAAACTTTAATTTGTCTGTCGAAACGACCCGGTCTTCTAAGGGCGTTATCTAATACGTCAGCACGGTTAGTAGCCGCAATTACGATAATACCTTTTTCACCATCGAATCCATCCATTTCAACAAGAAGTTGGTTAAGTGTTTGTTCACGTTCGTCATTTCCTCCACCTACTCCGCTTCCACGTTTACGTCCTACAGCATCAATCTCATCGATGAAAATGATACATGGCGCATTTTTTTCAGCTTCTTTGAATAAGTCACGAACACGACTTGCCCCAACCCCTACGAACATCTCAACGAAGTCAGATCCTGAGATTGAGAAGAATGGTACTTTCGCCTCACCAGCTACAGCACGAGCTAGTAAAGTTTTACCCGTCCCTGGAGGTCCCTCAAGTAGGACACCTTTAGGGATTCTAGCACCCATCTTAGTGAATTTACGGTGATCTTTTAAGAACTCAACCATTTCAGCAAGTTCTTGTTTTTCTTCATCAGCTCCGGCTACATCATCAAATGTAACTTTCGCTTCTCCACCATCGATTTTTTTAGCTTTAGATTTTTGGAAGCTCATTACTTTGCCTCCACCGCCACCTTGCATTTGTGTCATAAAGAAAACTAAAACACCCATAAACAAGATAAGTGGAATAATCTGACCTAAGAATGATAGAATTGCTCCAGTTTTTTCAGCCGGTTTATATTCTACTACACTTAGTTTCCCATCTTTAGCTTTTTCATTAATTTGTTTTTGTACTTCAGAATCAGATGCTGCAACTACACTCTCGAAGTTCTTATTACCATCTGTGTAAGTACCTTTAACATTGTAGTTCTCATCTTTTCTTTGTAGACTTATTTCTTTAACCTTGTCGTCTTTAATAGTCTGAACAAGTTTAGCATAGTCTATTTTTTCAGTTGTCCCAGGTAAGTCTTGCTGCCAATATGCAAATAATCCAATCGCGATTACGATTAATGCAAGCATACCAAGGATAGGGTTTTGCCTTTTTTTATTATTCATATAGACAATCTTCCTCCTATCATTTTTCTAAACATAATTTATTTTACCATATATAACTAAAGTTTGACTAATATTTTGACCTTTTTTGATTAAAATATTATTATGAGTAAATCTCTTCTTTTAGAACACCGATATAAGGTAAGTTTCTATATCTCTCATCATAGTCTAAACCAAATCCTACTAAGAATTCATTTGGTGAAACTATACCGATGTAATCAGCTTCAACATCAACTACACGAGTTTCTGGTTTATCTACTAATGAAGCACATGCTACAGAAGCAACATTTCTTTCTTTTAAGTTTTCGATAAGTGCTTTAAGCGTTCTTCCTGTATCTACGATATCTTCAACGATAATTACGTGACGTCCTTCAATATCCATTCCGCAATCTTTTTTGATTTTGATTACACCAGAAGATTCAGTTCCTCCATGATAACTAGATACATCCATAAAGTCAGTAACTACGTGAATGTCAATGTGTTTTAAAAGTTCTGCCATAAAAGGTAATGCACCTTTTAATGTACAAATTAGAACAGGACATTTATCTTTATAATCCTCTTCAATTTGTTTAGCAATTCTTTTACTAGCAACTACGATGTCCTCGTGTGTAAATAGAACTTTCTCGATATCTTTTAATAAATTTTCCACTGTTTTATCCTTTCGTGTTTATATAATAATCATATTTTTTGTTTTTGTTGACTTTAGTATTTATTCCTAAAACTCCTAAAACCCCATCTTTGTTACGAATCACTGGAAGTTTGTCTCTAAGTTCCTTGGGAATCTTTTCATCGATAAAAAGACGTGAAAGTTTTTTGCTAACCTTGCCTCTTTGAATTCGATCGCCATCCCTCTTAGTCGTAACTATTAAAGGCAAATCTTCTTTATTGAATCCAACCTCAGATGAGTTGTTAGTTGTCATTATTAAAAAATTACTCTGATGAAATGTATAAACTTTATTAATATCCACTTCATCTATTATTAATTCTATCTTATCATTATAACATTTTTTTTCGATTTTATGAACATAAATACTATTATATTCGCTAATAATTTTTAAATTATTTTTCAAATCATAACTTTTATTGTTATTTCTATTTTTCAAGTCTTCTATTATTGTAAAAAGCGCTCTTTGTTTCACATCAAAAATACCGAAATTATTTGCTAATATATCTCGTAGCAAGAAATAAATCTCTTCTTTGGTATTTTTCAATAATTTTTTCTTATCTAATTCAACTTTATCGTCTTCCAGTGAAATCATATAGTCATTTTTAGCCTCTAATACTTTATGTTTCAACTCAGTATTAATATTTTGATAATAACTAGAAAAATTAATCAAATTATCAAAACTCGCTATATTTACATCGTTTAACAATGGTACAATGTTATGCCTTATATTATTCCTCGTATAATCAGTATCGAAGTTTGTTGAATCTACATAGTATTTCAAGTCATTTTTGTCAGCATACTGCTCAAGGTCTGCTTTTAAGATATTTAATAATGGACGATAAACTTCTAGGCTTCCAATGGTCGTCTTCTCTTCTATCATCAAATTATAGTCCATACTGCGTCCACTAAGGAGCCTCATAAGGATATTTTCTACCTGATCATTTTTATGGTGAGCAGTTATTAACTTCACACCACCTTCTGATGAAGACATCTCCTCAAAAGCTTCATATCGCAGCTTTCTTGCGAGCATTTCCTCTGACGTGTGACTATCTCTTACTAAATCTTTCATATTCAGCTCTTTTTTGTAGAACTTAACATTGTAGTTTTTGACAAAATTCTCTACGAACTCAGCTTCTTCATAAGACTGTTCTCTTAGACCATGATTTATGTGGAACGCCACTAATTCTTTATAACTCTCTTTGTACTCTGTAACAAGTAGATGAAATAAAGCTATAGAATCCACGCCTCCTGACAGACCTAGTGCTATTTTATCAGTTTTTTGCCATAAAATATTAATGTCCATCTAGATAACCTCTTTCTTGAAGTTCTTTCTTAATTTTTTCGAACTTACCTTCAGCTTGCCTTGTAGTCGCAATTATATCTTCTAGTAATCCTTCTGGCGCTGGAGGAATTTCTTTTTTCTCTTCTTTCTCCTCAGATAACTCGGTAATATTACTCTTCTTACCTTTCCCTACAGAAATCTTCATATTTCCTATAAATTGAAGTTTTTTCAAATCTTTTAGAGTTTTTGTCTCCTGTTTAGGCTCCTCTTTTTCTTCCTTCACCTCTTGTTTTTTCTGAACTTCAGGCTGTTCTTTAGCTTCTTTTTTAATCGGTGATTTCAGTTTATTTTTCTTTTTGTTCTGTTTTTCCTTAGAGTTTTTCTCTACTTTTTTCTTCTCACCTTCTGCTTGTTTCAACTCTTTTTGTGTTAAAATCACTAAAGAATCCTTTGTACTTTTCTCCTCAGCCTTAATAACAAAACCAACAGAAAAAATCTCCTCTAACTTCTTCTTTTTACCTATAAACATATTTTCCTTTGGCAAGAATGCTTCTTTGCCATTTTCTAGCTTTATATATAATCCTTTGCTTTCAACTTTCGTTACCTTACCTGCAACTTTACTCATTTAATCACCTCACTATCAATTAGAAAGGGAGCGACTCAAAAATCGTGATTTCGTAGAAATCGATTTTTCAGAGTTACCCCCACACAGTTTATTAGATATCTAAAAAGCTTTTATAAAGCGGATTTAGATATCAATAAACCACTGCGTCTATGAACTCTCATATACACTTTGTTAAAATTTAGGTCTTTCAGGTCAGCCCCTACATCTTAAATCTTTTCTATTTATTTCACTTAAATATTATACCACACTATATTCATCTATTGAAATATCAAAGATAATCCGGGAGAGTAATATAACCCGTTATACTTTATTCCTTCGCAACTAAAAAACACCAACTTCAAAAAAGTTATTCTTCTGAAATCAGCGCTCAATTATTAAATCTTCTTCTAAATAGTGTTATGTTAACTATCTCTAGTAAAAAACACCACTAATCTTTATTATACCATAAAAATAAAGTTTTTATCAGTCTTTAATTTTTAAAGTTTTTATGTTATGTTAAAGTTACTAAAGGGGCTGACTCGACAAAATCTTGTTTCTTAAAAGATTATACTTTTTGAGCCACTCCATATGTAAATACACAATACGCGATTTCAGGGAGGTTACTATGTTAAATGCAGAAAAACTCAAAAAAAGATTTTATATATTTCTAGTGTTTTATTTTTTATTTGGTACTATAATCTATTTCTTGTTTGATGAAGTAGTTAGTCCAGATTTTACACATAAATATAAAACTATATTATTTATAATTAAACTTGTTTATATGAATTTACCTATAGTGTTAGCTTTGGTTCTAAATAACTATATAGATAAAAAAACTAAAAAAATAAAAAATAACACTCTCTAAAACTAGCTAGCAAGTGATGCGACAAGGGAGTGACTCAAAAATCGTGATTTCGGAGAAATCGATTTTGTTGAGTCACCCCCGCACAGTTTATTAGATATCTAAAAAGCTTTTATAAAGCGAATTTAGATATCAATAAACCACTGCGTCTATGAATTCTCATATACACTTTGTTAAAATTTAGGTCTTTTGGAGGCAACCCCTTCACGTCATTCCTATAGCTAAAAAGGCGACTCAAAATCATTTTTGAATCGCCCTTCTTTTTTATCCGTTATAACAATTTATTATTTCAAATAACTTGCTACGTATTTCTTCATTTGTTGAATGTCCTAGCATTGATTTTAACTCTACTAGTTTTTTATCTAATTCCTCAACGTCAATATCTAAGGTTGTATTTTTATAGATCATTTTGTTATCTGTCTTTTCACTGCTTTCGTAATCAAGCGATAACTCTTCATACATTTTCTCACCAGGTCTTAGACCAATCTCTTCGATGTCTATATCTTTATATGGTTCTAATCCTGATAATTTAATTAAGTTTGTCGCAAGATCTATTATTTTTACAGGTTCTCCCATGTCTAATAGGAAGATTTCCCCCTCACTTGCGTAATATCCAGCTTGTAGTACCAACTGCGCCGCTTCTGGAATCGTCATAAAGTAACGAATAATATTTCTATGCGTAATTGTGATAGGTCCACCTTTTTTTATCTGTTCTTTAAATATAGGAATAACAGAACCATTTGAACCTAATACATTACCGAATCTAACAGCAGCAAATTTCGTTTTATACTTGTTACCTTTTGATTGTAAAATAATCTCTGTTAAACGTTTTGAAGCACCCATAGCATTCGTAGGATTTACCGCCTTATCTGTAGAAATCATAATAAATCTTTCTACTTCTTTTTCGATGGCTACATCCATAACATTTTTTGTCCCAAAGACATTATTTTTAATCGCTTCTTGTGGACGACGTTCCATTAAAGGTACGTGTTTATGCGCTGCCGCGTGAAACACTACGCTCGGCTTATACTTATCGAATACCTCAGTTAACGCATCTTTTTCACGAATACTTACTATTTCAGAAATATAGTTTATATCATCATATTCCTTACTATGTGATTTTTCAAAATCTAAATCACGTTCTAACATATATAATGCATTCTCATTAACATCAACCAAAACAAGTTGACTCGGTTTGAATTTGAATATTTCTCTTACAATCTGGCTTCCAATCGAACCACCAGCACCCGTAACAAGGATACTCTTTCCTTTAATATAAGAACGAATCTCCCCTTGAGAAAGCTTCACTTCTCCACGTCCTAATAAATCCTCGATAGATACATCTTTTAAGTGTTTAGAGATACTCTCCCCGTCTTCTACAGCAACACCAGAGCTCATTACCTTAACACTAACATTAGCTTCTTTCAGAACATTTAATATTCTATTTTTGTTATAAGCACTAATCGATGGAATAGCTAAAAATACTTGTTCTACTTCATATTTTGGAATAAGTTTTAGTATTTCATAAGTTGTTCCAACTACCGTAAGACCACTGATTACAGAATTTTTTCGATTATCATCTATAAGACCAACTACATTAGCACGGAAAATATTATTTTTAGATAACTCTTTTAATAATATGTATCCAGCATCTCCTGCACCGATTATAAATGTATTTTTATACGCGCTTTCTCCATTTTTCCCTACTTCTCTTTCACGTAAGGCACGATATAACATTCTTGTAAACATCATACCCGCTATTATTAATAAAGGTGAAAAGATAGCGAATCTTACATTCGAGAAAGTATCAGGTAACATATACTGATAAAGAATACTTGTAATTAAGTCCCCAAGAACTACTGAAATACAAATATTTACTATCTCATTAACACCTAAATATGACCATAATGATTTATTAGTACCAAACAAATAAAAACTAAATGTATATATTACAAGTGACATCACAAGAAATTCTAATATTTCGACATAATGTCCATTTAACATAGCAAACGGATCTGATGCCTTACCTAGAAATATCGATGCCAAAATTCCTAACGTAACCGTCAGTAGATCTAATAACATAATGAGTTTAAATCTATGATTTATGTATATTTTTGATGAAAATAGTTTATTCATAACATCTCCTACAAATTTACCAAAGAGCATAAAGGTTGATTAACCCAAAATCATAAGTACTAAAAAGTTTTTTTATAACTAAAAAAACTATTAGTACTTAACAAACTATGTGGGGAACAGGGAGTGACTCAAAAATCGTGATTTCTAGAAATAAGATTTTGTCGAGTCACCCCCGCACAGTTTATTAGATATCTAAAAAGCTTTTCTAAAGCGATTTTAGATATCAATAAACCCCTGCGTCTGTGAGTTCTCATATACACGTTGTTAAAATTTAGGTCTTTTGGATCAACCCCCGCTCCCTCAGCTCTTCTACATATTTTAAAACAATCTATAACCAAAGTAACCTGTCGCAGCAATAATAATACATAATATTAAAATACTGACTTTTCTAGTTTCCTTGATTACTTTTATCTCTATTATTTTTTGAACTATTAATATAGTTATAGCTACAAAAATTGCAGTAGTCTTAACCCTTTGATTTTCTATAAACATCGTCGCAATTATTATAGCTAAACTAAGAACTGTAACAAGCATATTAACAGCCATAAATATTAATTTTTTATCTGCCATAATTATTTTTTCCTTATCTTAATTGTTACTTTAACAATCGGTGTATCCGTCGCAATTCGAATATTTTCTTTAGGATAAATCTTCAAATTGCTACGTTCTTCTATTTCTTCTTTAACATCACTTAAATCGACATCAACAAACATCTCTGTTATCCTAGCTAAAGCTACTGTATCTTCTGCCCTAATGGTTACTTTAGAAACATCCGCAGTCGCACTAATCAGCTCTAATCCTGATGGGAGAGTACCTATAGTATTTACCTCTAAAGGAACTTCTTTTTCTATATTTTTAAGTTCGATATTCATAACCGTTGAATTTGGCTCTATCTGAATGTCCTCAATCTTATTGTAATCACTATCATAGGCTACTAACTTAGCTTCTTCTCTAGTATTTCTATTAAGTTTCGTACGAGTATCACTCTCCGCACGAACCTCATTTATTCTATCAAGACTCTCTATAGCTCCAGAAATCTTAACAGTTGGATTAGATACGCTAAGTTTATCTACCTCATACCCAATCAATAGACGTTCTTTTTTTACTATCGGTGTAACTTTAAACTCTTTTGTCGCTTTTTCTCTGATAGATATCGTTATTATAGATGGTTCCGCGGTTCCATCTACACCTCTTTCTAAACCTTCTATCTCAATTCTAACCTTCTGATCATCGCCTATTTGGGCATTTCTAAGATTCAATTTCGCCTTGAAATTTTTAGCAATACTTTCTTTCTGAACCTTCGTTTGTGTCCCAGATAATTTCACAGATACAGTATTTGGAATACCTACTACATAAAGTTTATCTCTGTCATAATCAACATCCAGTGGAACATCGCTTACCCAAGCCGTTGCATTATCACTAGTATTATCTCCGAGAACAGAGAAGTTTTTAAAATTCTCATTAACCGATAAAAACAATAGTATCGCTATTAAAAATGATATTAACTTTAACTTATTATTTTCTTTTAGTTGCATAATATCACCTCTTATTTAATTATTTTCTCTTGTTGTTTCCAATTTTTCTCCAAAAATTTCGTTAAATCCTCTGTTGAAAAATCCGAAGTTAAAATTCCATTTTGACAAACGCTAATCTTTCCTGTTTCCTCAGATACAGCGATTATTATAGCATCTGTAACTTCAGACAATCCTAAAGCAGCACGGTGTCTTGTTCCATAGCTACTAGCTATTGATCTATTATCCGATAGAGGTAGAACACAGCTCGCAGCACGAATCTTATTTTCATCAATTATCATAGCACCATCATGCAAAGGTGTATTTGGAATAAAAATATTAATTATAAGTTCATTCGTCACCTCAGCATTGACCGTAATCCCACTTTCTACATACTCATCAAGTCCCGTATTATTTTCCAGTACGATTAACGCACCTATTCTTCGGCGCGCCATATGTCTAGATGAATCGACAACAGCCTTTATAATATGTTCAGTTGAATCTTTCTGAACATCTTTGTAGTTAATATTGAAGATATTAGACAGCTGTACCCTTCCTATATATTCAAGAGCTCGTCTTAATTCCGGTTGGAATATAATCATTATACCTAATACTCCCCAAGTTACCACTTGTTCAAATATGTATGTCATCGTCTTAAATCCGATAAAGTTAAAGAATATTTTTAATCCAATAACAATTAAAATACCCTTAACAAGTTGCATACCACGAGTACCTTTTAATAAACTTAGTAGTTTATAGACTAAAAACCAAACTAATAATATATCCAGTAAATGAATAATTAGTGTTAGCGTACTTACTCCTGATAAGTATTCAGCTATCATAAATAATCTCCTTCCTTTGATTAATAATATCATTACCACACATAATATGCCTATAGTTATACGTATAGCAATCCATATTTAATTATATCATAAAATGCAAACGTTGTGCTATTTTTTTATAAAAGAAAAAGGGAGTGACTCGACAAAATCGTGATTTCGTAGAAACAAGATTTTGTCGAGTCACTCCCGCAAAGTTTATTAGACATCTAAAAAGCTTTTATAAAGCGAATTTAGATATCAATAAACCACTGCGTCTATAAGTTCTCATATACTTTGTTAAAATTTAGGACTTTTTTATCAGCTCCACAAAATACCTCAGGTAATTTAAAACTATAACATGTAGAACACCGCCTACTAAAAACTATGATAAATAATTTAAATATAAATGTTCAAACCTACCGAGTATATTAACTTCTAATTAATCAACTTTGCTTACATATACAAAATCTGTAGGCGGCACAATACCTTCCCCCGTATCTGGTTGACCTGCAGTTATTAAGATGAGATCAAAAGCTTCAGCTAGTCCAGCTTTTTTAGAATATAAAGCAGCATTACTTAACATTTCTTCCATACTTAACATCTTAGGTTCGATGAACGGCACTATTCCCCTAGTAATAATTAACTTTCTAGCACTTTCTCTATCAGGTAAAACCGCTAGTATAGGTACATTTGGACGATACCTCGCAATAAAACGAGCAGTTGCTCCCGACTTCGTATAGGTAACAATATTTTTTACATCTACTGATTCTAAAAGGTGTTTGGTTGTCATTGAAACAGCGTGAGAAATACTCATTTTATAGTCATCAACTTCGAATCTTTCGGCATCAACAGCATTATTTTTTTCAACAGTTCTTATGATTTTATCTACGACCTCTAATGCTTCACACGGATAATCCCCAATCGCAGTCTCCTCTATTAACATAACCGCATCAACACCATCAAAAATTGCATTCGCAACATCAGATACTTCAGCTCTTGTCGGTCTTGGATTATAAACCATAGAATATAGCATTTGAGTTGTTAAAATAACTACTTTCGCAGCTTCGTTAGCTCTTCTTACAATATCTTTTTGAATTCCCGGTAAATCTTCATAGGGAATGTCTACCCCAAGTTCATCACGATTAATCATAATTGCATCTGCAATCTTTAGTATTCCATCAAGATTCTCATAACCGTCTTTACAATCTATTTTAACTATAACCCCTATATTTTTTCCATGTGATTTAATAAGCTCTTTCACCTTTGTAATTTCTTCTAAGTTACCAACAAAAGGACACGCAACAAAGTCGACGTCATTTTTACAAGCAAAATATATTTTTTCTTCATCAATTCTAATAAGTTTATATTTATTCTGAGCATATATGTGATCCACATCATAAATTATAGCTAAATCTCTACCTACTTCTTCTCTTAAAGACTTAATCTTCTCGATTCTCTCGATATTCTCTTCATTACTTCCATAAAAAGAATCTATCAATACAGCATCCGCTACACCCTCTACTATTTTTCGTAATACTTTATCAGTTGCATCGCCTAGAGTGGCTATTATTTTAGAATTTCTAATCATAATCTTATACCTATCCATACTTTAATTTTCACTTTTATTATAGCACAGCGAATTATAACATACCATAACCTAGATATTATAACAGATTTTAATACTCTCTATTAATATAACAAATATTATTATTAAATGCCACCATAATATCTATATAAAAATTCTATAACCGTAATAATTTTTGTTTTCAGCTGCATATTAAATTATTGTAAATTTTAAAATATAACTGGATATATCGTTTTTACCATTGAAATTAAAAATACTAAATAAAAGAAAAAACCTTACCTAGTTTGTAAGGTTTTTTCTTACATTTCAGGCTACATTTGTAGTTATTTTTATATGTGAATTGTGAAAAATATTTACAAAGTTCATTTTCATGAAAATGCTATATTTTCACAAAATATCAATATCCACTATTTAAACATTAAGAAAAAAATAATATTATCTAATATTTAAAAAACTATTGACAACCTCCCCTCTGTAGTATATAATTTTACATGCTGATATAACACATAGTTTTCAGTTATTCAAATTTATATATACAATAATTCTAGGAGGAACATATTTTATGTTATCATTTTTAAAGCCTAAAGCTAAATCACATACAGTTCCTGCCGATAAAGTTATGCCAACTTATAAAAAATTAAGATTTATTTCTTTCCTTGGAGTATTCCTTGGATATATGGCATTCTATATTGTTAGAAATAACATCAGTTTATCGAGTAGTGATCTTAAAGCATCTTTAGGAATTTCTAAAACTCAAATGGGTGCAATCATGAGTTACATGTTACTTGCATATGGATTAAGTAAAGGATTCATGAGTAGTTTATCAGATAAAGCCGATCCAAAAAAATATATGGCTCTTGGACTTTTCCTTTGTGCATCTGTAAACTTAGCACTTGGAGTTAGTCACACTGTATTCTTAGTATCAATCTTAGTAATCTTACTAGGACTTTTCCAAGGTATGGGAGTTGGACCAGCATTCATCACACTTGCAAGCTGGTACCCTAAAAAAGAACGTGGTCGTATGACTGCTCTTTGGAACATCTCTCACAACATCGGTGGAGGAATCGTAGCAAGTATCGTTACATTAGGTTTCTTCATCTTTGGTAAAGAACACTGGAAATTAGCATACTACGTATTCCCAGCAATTATCGCTATTATCTTCGTTATCATCATCCTTGTTTTAGTTAAAGGAAAACCAGAAAACGAAGGTCTACCAACAATGGAAGAAATCACTGGTGAAACTCAAAAAGTAGAAGTAAAACACGTACCAGAAGAAGCTGCAAACTTAAGTGCAGGACAAATCTTCGTAAACTACGTATTAAAAAACAAACACGCTTGGTATGTATCTCTAGTTGATACATTCGTATACTTAATTCGTTTCGGATTAATCTCTTGGCTTCCAATCTACTTATTAGAAACTAAAGGATTCACAAAAGGACAAATGGGTATCGCCTTCACATTATTCGAGTGGGCTGCTATTCCATCAACACTTCTTGCTGGATACCTATCTGATAAAGTATTCAAAGGTTACCGTATGCCTCCAGCAATCGGTGCAATGGTTATCATTTTCTTCTGTCTAATCGGATATTGGGAAAGTACTTCTCTAGTATGGGTAATCGTATTTGCCAGCCTTTCTGGATGTCTAATCTATGTACCACAATTCTTAGCATCAGTTCAAACTATGGAAGTTGTTCCATCATTTGCTGTTGGTAACGCAGTTGGTCTAAGAGGATTCATGAGTTACATCGTGGGTGCTTCATTCGGTACTTGGTTCATCGGATTCGTTGTTGACCGTGTAGGATGGTCTGGAGGACTTTACGTTCTTCTATCATCTGCAGTTCTTTGTATCGTATTCGCAGTACTAAGTCACCGCGGAGCTAAAGAACTAGCACATAAATAATTAACAATTAAAAACATTAAAAAGCACTGAACAAAATCGTCCAGTGCTTTTTTTATTGTTAGGGGCTGATCCAAAAGTCCTAAATTTTAACAAAGTGTATATGAGAACTCATAGACGCAGTGGTTTATTGACATCTAAATTCGCTTTATAAAAGCTTTTTAGATATCTAATAAACTGTGCGGGGGTGACTCTAAAAAATCGATTTCTCCGAAACACGATTTTTGAGTCACTCCCTCTTACTTACGTATTACATAGTTTCCAATATTGTAATCTCGCGGATCTAATTCTATATCGTTTCCTAAAATTATATTCGCTACACTATAACCTATTATTGGACCTGTAGTTAAACCTGAAGAACCAAGTCCACTAATTGCATAAACATTTTTCAATGTTGGAACTTCACCAAAGAACGGAGAATAATCACTAGTATAAGCTCTAATTCCAACACGTTCATTTATTATCTGTGCATTTTTTAATTCACCTAAGAAGTTCTCCGCTTCTTTGCCAAAAGCATCAAGTTGCTGTTTATCAACAGTTAAATCAAAGCCCATATCATTTTCGTGTGTCGCTCCAACACTAACAACACCTTTTTCAAATGGAATAATATCCAATTCACCCTCAGGCATAATAACTGGATAAGAGCCTGTATTTTCATCAGAAACTTTATAATCCCTTAATTGCCCTTTTTGCGGACGAACATCAACATCAAAGCCAAGGGATTCTAATATATCTTTTAACCACGCACCTGTCGCAAGAACAACAGTATCAAAAAACTGTCCATTAATCTCGTACTTATCTTCCACAACCTTTAGACTAACTTTTTCTTTAACGACATTAGCTTTCGAGGCAGTAAGTAAGGTATTAACGAACCTCTCTCCCTCTACACGTCCACCACCACTCGCATACAGTACGTCTCCATTGCTGTTGAAACTAGGAATTATCTTTTGAACCTCTTCTTTTGAGATTATCTCTAAATTCCCTATCATCGGTGATAATTCTTTGCGACTTTCTGCAAGTTCTTTTAACTCAGATAGCTTATCTTCATTTTTTTTCAATAAATATACTCCACATTGCGAATAAAAGTCAGTATTATAGCCATCAGCTTCTAAATCTTTAACTAATTTCAAATAAAAATCCGCACCTAGTCTCGCCATCTTATACCAGGGTTTATTACGTCTTTTAGAAAACCATGGACTTATAATCCCAGCTGATGCTTTGGTAGCTTGACCAACGCCATAATCAAAAACTACTATTTCATTTTTTTGTTCTTTTGACAAATAATAAGCACATGTAGCTCCTACTATTCCCCCACCTACTACTGCTATTTTCATAAGATACCTCGCTTTTTTTAATAAATCTACTAATTAAAATTATAACTCAAAAAAATTACAGAGTAAACTTTAACTTTGAAATCAACTATAAAATCTACATTTCACAAAAATTTATCGCAAACAATAACTATAACACACGATAATATTTCTTTTACCAATCATCCTGTAAAATAGAGATATATTACAAGTTTCTCTCAAATAAATTTTATTCACACAACAAAATTTATTTCTAATTATCCCTCGTAAAAGTTTCACTTAGGGTAACTTTATATGAATAATGAAATATTTTTCTAATCAAAATTATTTTATAGACTTATATTGCATATCATATTATAATAGTACTTAAGTCAAACGACTATAAAATTATAATTTACAGGAGGTAAACTATGACTAAAATGAAATTAATACCAAGAAATGAAGTCGAAGAGAAATATACTTGGGATATGACTCTTCTATATAAGACTGATGAAGATTTTAAAGCGAGCCTTGCAAATATTAAAAAAGAAATCTTAGATTTCAAGGCTACTTACGAAGGAAAATTAACGGATCACGCTACTTTAGATACTGCCGTTAAAAAATACGAAGAACTTTATGAAGAATATTATAAGCTATCTCACTATGCGGAATTACCAATGGCAGTGGATAGATTTAATGACAATGTAGTACAAAATGTAACACTATTTGAAGATGTTTCTACTTTATGGGCAGGGAATTTAAGTTTCTTCGACACTGAACTTGTAGAACTAGATGAACAATTCATTAAAGATTTCGTGAAAAACCATCGTCCCGATTTAGAATATTACTTCGAAAAAATCGTTCAGGAGAAAAAACATACACTATCAAAAGAAGCTGAACAAGTAATCGCAAACTATGAGAGTCTTCCTGGTTACTACAATCTATATGAGGTAACTAAGCACGAAGATATGCAATTCGACAGCTTTGAAGCAAACGGAAAAACTTTCGAAAATAGCTTCGTACTATACGAAAACTTACACGAAATGGATAACGATACTGAAGTGCGCCGTAATGCTGCGAAAAGTTTTTATAAAACATTAAATGCTTATAAAAACACTTCAGCAAACGAGTATATTTCACAAATCAAAAAAGAAAAAATGCTTGCTACAATGCGTGGTTATGATAGTGTTATCGACTACCTATTAGCCGCTCAAGATGGTAACCGCGAACTATATGATCGTCAAATCCGTACTCTTATGACAGATTTAGCACCCCATATTCGACGTTACATTAAACTTCTAGCTCGCGAGCACAAAATTGAAGATATGCAGTTTGCTGATTGCAAAATCAATCTTGACCCTGATTTCGAAGTTGATATGACTATCGACGAATCTCGTTCTTACCTTAAAAAAGCACTTGGGGTTCTTGGTGAAGACTACGTTAAAATGATTGATGAAAGTTATGACAAACGTTGGACTGACTTCCCTCAAAATATTGGGAAAAGCACTGGTGGATTCTGCGCAACAGTTCCTAATGTAGCTGGATTTATCCTACTTTCTTGGACTGGAAAAATGAATGAAGTTTTCGTTCTTGCTCACGAGCTTGGGCATGCGTATCACTTCATGAGTACAGGAAAACACCAAACAATGTTAAACAACGATTGCCCACTTTACTTCGTTGAGGCACCATCAACTTGTAACGAAGTTATCGTATCTAACTACCTACTAAAAACTAACACTGATGCTCGTTTCAAACGTTGGGTTATCAGCAATATGATTAGTAGAACATACTTCCACAATATGGTAACACATTACTTAGAAGCTGTTTATCAAGATAGAATCTACAAAATGGTAGATAACAATGAAATGCTAACTGCTGATGTTCTTTCTGAAGTAAAACGCAACGTTATGGAAGAGTTCTTCGGAGATAGTTTAGTAGTTAATGAAGGTGCAGAGCTTACTTGGATGAGACAACCTCACTACTACATGGGACTATATCCATACACTTACTCTGCAGGATTAACAATCGGTACAGCTATCGCTAATAAGATTGATAATGACAGTTCTTATGCCGACACTTGGTTAAATGTTCTTTCTAAAGGAAGCAGCATGTCAGCACTAGATCTTTCTAAACTTGCAGGTTGTGATGTAAGTACTGATGAACCACTAAAAGAAGCTATCACTTATGTTGGTCACCTAGTAGATGAACTTTACAACTTAACAGATGAATTAAATAAATAAGGAGTGACTCAAAAATCGTTATTTCGTAGAAATCGATTTTGTCGAGTCACCCTCGCACAGTTTATTAGATATCTAAAAAGCTTTTATAAAGCGAATTTAGATATCAATAAACCACTGCGTCTATGAGTTCTCATATGAACTTTGTTAAATTTTAGGACTTTTGAGGCAGCCTTTAATCTTAATCTTAAATTCTATTTCATTCTATCTAACTTATCGAAACAGGCTTTTTCACATTCTATAACTGCACTGCGAAAATTCTTTTCTTCTAAAACTCTCACAGCTTCGACAGTGCTTCCGCTCGGTGAACATACGTCATCTTTTAACTTACCTGGGTGCTCTTTAGTTTCGAACACCATCTTCGCAGCACCCAAAACTGTACTTGCTGCAAGTCTATAGGCGACATCACGTTTTAATCCATTTAACACAGCTCCATCAGCTAATGCTTCTATAAATAAATATCCATACGCAGGACCTGAACCACTTAAAGCTGTTAAAGCAGCCATGTCTTTTTCCAATATTTCCTCGGCAATACCTAAATTATTTAAGGGGTCTAATACTAATATTTTTTCTTCAGCTGCCACTAAAGAATTAAATGTAACACCCACTACACCACTCCCTATTTTTACGGGTGTATTCGGCATAATTCTAACTATTTTAGTCCCTGGAAGTTTCTTTTCTAAATCATTTATTTAGACAGCTGCAGCCATTGAAATAACAATCTTATTCTTCAAACTAAGGATCACTTCATCCAGCGTTGTTCCTATAATAAAACCATTATCATAAACGTAATCTTCACACACATAAATAATATTTTCCTTGCGAGTTTATGGCTAAATTTATAAAATTATGATATGATAAATAGAAATATATAGAATACATACTTCTGTATTATTCTTTTTATAATATATTAAATCTTTTTTAAAAGGAGAACTATCAATGCGGTATATTGGAAATAAATCATCCATACTAAATGATATTTATGAATTATTTGAAGAAAAGAATCTTTTAAATAAGGACTTAATTCTATTTGATGCCTTTTGTGGAACTGGATCAGTTTCTGATTATTTTAAGAAAAATTTCAAAATAATTATTAACGATAATTTAAATTGGGCAACAACTTATGCTAAAGGAAAATTAATAGCAAATAATTGTACTTTCGAAAAACTTGGAGTCAATCCATTCTCATACCTTAACAACAACACTGAAATAAGAAAAGGTTTTATATATAAGAATTACACTCCTGCTAACTCAAATAGAATGTATTTTTCTGAATATAACGGAGGCCGAATTGATTACTTCAGATGGCAAATAGAATATTGGAAGGTAAACCAAAAAATCTCACAAGATGAATATTTATATTTACTGTCTTCATTGGTTGAATCTGTCTCAAAAGTATCAAATACAGCAGGAGTTTATGGTGCATTTTTAAAAAAATGGGATACTAGAGCTCTTAAAGAAATAAAATTCGAGGCAGTTGAAAGTAGCAATGGTAATCCCATATCTGTAAAAGTATTTTGTGATAAAATAGAAAATATTGTTCAAGACATCCACTGCGATATCCTTTATCTTGATCCACCATACACCCAAAATCAATATGGCACTCAATACCACTTATTAGAAACACTTGTTTTATATGATGCCCCAGAAGTAAGCAGGGTTACTGGTTCTCGACCTACAGCTCCTATGCGTTCAGACTGGTCAAAAGATATTAAATCTCATATTTTATTCGATAAATTAATAGCAAAAACAAAAGCAAAATACATTATTTTTAGCTATAATACTGATGGTTTTATGTCAAAGGAATATATAGAATCTGTTTTAAAAAGATATGGCAAGAAAGAGACCTATACTTTTAAAAAAATACCTTATAAAAAATACAAAAACTGGAAATCTAAAAAATCAGATCAACACTATGAATATCTATTTTTCATTGAAAAAAAGAAAGATAATGATATAGTTTATGAATCCCCCTTAAATTATATAGGAAGTAAATTTAAAATAATACCTAAGATGAAAGAATACCTTCCTAAAAACTATAACACTTTTTGGGATATCTTTGGAGGAGGAGGTAATGTAGGAGGTAATATAAATAATCACAAGGTTGTTTATAACGATTTAAATTATATGGTGACTGAATTAATCTCTTCTTTCAAATTTAATGATACATACAAATATATAAAACTTATAAAAAAACAAATAAAAGATTTCAAACTTGAAAAAGGTAACAAAGAAGCTTTTTTAAATGCTAGACAATACTATAATAACTTACCTATCAATAAACGAAAACCTGAATTTTTATACATTTTGATAATGTACGGATTCCAGCAGCAGATAAGATTCAATAGTTCGTATGAATTTAACAACCCACCTGGCATACGTTGGTTCAATGACAAAATACTAGAAAAACTGATTAGTTTTTCTAGGCATATTAAAGAAATTGATTATCATTTTATTTGTAAGGATTATATAGAATTAAAAGAACAAATAAAAAAAAATGATTTGGTGTATCTAGATCCTCCATACAAATTAACCACAGGAAGCTATAATGATGGTAAACGTGGATTTAAAGGTTGGAACGATGAATTAGAAGCCGAAATGTTTGATTTTTTAAATCAAATTAATAGTTCTGGAATTAAGTTTATGCTTTCATATGTAGAAGAACATAAAGGAGAACGAAATCACTCCTTGTTAAATTGGATAGAAAATAATAATTATACAAAATTAAACTTAGGAGATGTTTCAGGCATCTCAGGAAAAAAAAGGAAAGAAATATTGGTGATAAATTATGAACTATAAAAAACCATCATTTTTTATAAAAAATAATTTCCAAAAATCAAAACAAACAAAAATATATTTTCGTGATATTCTAAATGATTCTATCCTTAAAGATATTTGTTATAAGATTACTGGAAAAACCGAATTTGATGTCCAATACGTTGATAACTCATACCAAGAAAACGGACTAGAGCAAGGTTATAATAAAGGAAGATTAATTATCCTTCTTTTCGATGGATATATAAATTATATCTCTGTTTCTGAAAAACATATAGGAGGAAGAAATTCTAGTACTCAAAGTGTTTCTACCGCCTACAATATGTTCTACAATAATAAATCATCCAATAAAAAACTTTATTATTATTTTTTACATGACAGCGGTAATGCTTCAACAGAATATCAATTATTGTTTTATAGGTTAATGAAAACTATAGGTTTTGAATTTTTAAATGATAAGGAAAAAATAGAGACTCATATTAGCCCCTTCTTATCAATTGAAGATATTATGTATGCAAAAAAACATAATTCAAATAAGAACAAAAGTAATAACTCATCTTACATTACAAAAAGTAGTATGATTAGCTATGATATTTACGGTAAAACATACGGAGCAAACAAATATGAAACTACTATGATTTGTTATGCAATTTCTAAACTGGCAAATAATAATCAAAAAATTACTTTATATGAGATGTTAGAAGGTAATCTGAAAGAACTACCAAAATCTTCATTAGATATAATTAATTCAATGAACAAAATAACAATCGTACCTACTGATTTGCAATTAGAAAAGAAAATTTTAGAAAATAAAACTAACATTAGGTCCCCTAAATATATATATAATCTACTAGAGAAACTTGGACCAAAAAAATGTGCATGTTGCAATTGTGAAATTCCAGAGATAATCCAAGGAGCACATATCTACCCTATCGCTAAAATCAAAAATAACCCTATGTGGTCACTCAATCAAAAAATTGAACATGCTACAAATGCCGATAATGGCATATGGTTGTGTGAAAACCACCACAAACTCTATGATCAAGGTATTCTTATTATATCTAATTCTGGCTACATAAAATTCAAAGATAATCTCTCTAATAAATACAAATCTTATCTAAATGAGATAACAACAATAAAATCATTAGATCAAACAATAATGACAGAGTCTCTCATTAATTATTTAAAACTGCGTAATTCTGTATACTAATAGTTTTTTTATTTTATTAGTACAACTGTACTACACTCAGAAACTATATGGGTTTAATTAAAAATATTATTTTTCTAGTTGAACCCTATTTCATTCTATCTAACTTATCGAAACAGGCTTTTTCACATTCTATAACTGCGCTGCGAAAATTCTTTTCTTCTAAAACTCTCACAGCTTCGATAGTGCTTCCGCTCGGTGAACATACATCATCTTTTAACTTACCTGGGTGCTCTTTAGTTTCTAACACCATCTTCGCCGCCCCCAAAACTGTACTTGCTGCAAGTCTATAGGCGACATCACGTTTTAAACCATTTAGAACAGCACCATCAGCTAAAGCCTCTATAAATAAATACACATAAGCAGGACCTGAACCACTCAAAGCTATTAAAGCAGCCATATTTTTTTCTAATATTTCCTCAGAAATACCTAAATTATTTAGTAAGTCTAGTACTAATAATTTCTCAGAGTCATTTACTAAAGAATTAAACGTAACCCCTATTACACCCATGCCTACTTTCACTGGTGTATTCGGCATAATTCTAACTATTTTAGTCTCTGGAATTTTCTTTTCTAAATCATTTATTTCGACAGCTGCAGCCATTGAAATAACAATCTTATCCTTCAAACTAAGGCTCACTTCATCCAGCACTGTTCCTACTAAATATGGTTTTACTCCTAAAAATACTATATCACTATTTTCTACAACTTCTTCTAGACTCTTACAGAATACAGCACCTGTTTCTTCAGCAACATTTCTAGTACTTTCATCCGAAGAATTTCTCACAAAGACATCCATACTACTAACTTTACCACTTCGAAGTAGTCCTTCTAATATAGCTTTTCCCATATTTCCTACACCGATAAAACCTAATTTCATACATATTCCTCCTAAGTATTCGTTAATAACATTATACTATAATCCAAACCCTTATGTCCTAGACAAGTTCAATCACAACTATTTCAATAAAAATTTAACTATGTTATACTTTTATAACAAGCAGTTATTCAAAGGAGTTTTATATGCATAGCAGTTGGAATGAAGTAATAAAAAATTATCCAAAAATAGATGAACTTAATAAATTGATAGAAAAAATAGATAAACAACGTCTTACTACAACAATCTACCCTCCAAAAGAACAAGTTTTTAGAGTTTTCGACTTAGCATTAGAAGATATCAAAGTCGTAATATTAGGGCAGGATCCCTATCATAATCCCAACCAGGCTTGCGGATTAAGCTTTTCGGTCAATGATGACGTCCCACTTCCAAAAAGTCTTATAAATATTTACAAAGAGCTTCATGATGACTTAGGTATAAATCCAGCAAAAACAGGAAATCTCGAATCTTGGTTTAATCAAGGTGTGTTTCTACTTAACGCGGTTCTTACTGTTGAAAAAAATTCTCCTGCGAGCCATAGTAAAATGGGATGGGAAAATTTTACGGATTACATAATTGAAACTATTTCTGAAAAAAATGAAAATGTAGTCTTTGTTTTATGGGGAACTTACGCAAGAAGTAAAAATAGATTAATTGATTCTTCAAAACATATGATTATTGAATCAGCACACCCGAGTCCATTATCTGCATACAGAGGCTTTTTCGGAAGTAAAGTCTTCTCTCAAATCAATGATTATTTAGAGTTGCACAATAGAAAAACTATAAACTTTGAATTAAAAATGAAAACAAATGAGCAAATTTCATTTTTTTAAAAAACTTTAAAAATTTTAAGTATATTTTAAGTACAAGGTTTATAATAATTACCTAAACAAAAGTAATGAAATTTCATTCTTAACGACACTTGTCGTTTCTCCCTTTTAAGTTTGAAATTATTTTTGTTTAAACCAATATTTCGGTTAATTCTTTATGATATTAACAGATAATAAAACTTTTTAATTTTTTTCATAATGTGGCTTGTCGCTCCCTAGGCAAGCCATTCTCCCTTTTAAAGAGTTAAAAAACTCTTTTGTTATTTGTATATAAGATTAGATATAAACAAGCAAGTAATTGCTTAGAACTTAATTTAGTTCACCAAAAAACGTGTTCCCCAAACACGTTTTTTTATTATATTTTAAAACAAAAAATCTCAGACATTTTGTCTGAGATCTTTTGTCTATTATGCTGCTCTTCTATACCCTGCTTTTTGGGCTGCTTCTTCTGAATTGAAAACTAATAAATTAGTAGCAGCGACATTATTATAAGAAGGGTGTGCTGGGGTATAGTAGTAACCACTCTTTTTACTAGCTCTAACTATGACTTTTCTAGGTTGTTGTACCTGCTGTTGATTTTGAGATATTTGAACAACTTCTTTTTTCTCACTATCACTCTCATTTGTTCTTTTTTTCGATGGAGGTGGTGGGGCTATCTGTTGTTCTTTATTCTCTGTTGAATTTTCTTCTTTTTTCTCTTCAGAAGATTGTTCCTCTACTTTTTTATCACGTTCTTCTTTTCTCTCTTGGAAAGTTTTTCTTTGTTCTTCCTTTTTAGCATCACTAAAATGATTAGTCATTAACATTGTTAACATCATAACAAGTGCACTTACAGTACCCAAGACAACTTTTTTCAAACGTGTTTTTCGTTGGATAAGTTTTACAATAGGCGGGCACAATAACACAAGACTTAGTACAAACACAACAATAGCATAGCCAATGCCGTGAGTAAACACCATACTAAGTGATATTATCATAAATACTAAAAAGATAAACCACAAAATAACTTGTCCATGTTCTTTCATGAATTTATTCACAATATTTCTCCTTAAAAATAATCACTTACCTATTTTAACACTTTCTTAGCTAATAGACAATTATTTTTATAAATAACTATATTTTCTATAGAATTTGTTAATTCCCTAAGTAAATTCCAGTTCAAAGTAAACCTGGAATTTAAACTGAAACTTATATTGGGAATTCAACTCTTATATAATTTACACCTTTTTAGACTTAGTTGACTCAAAAATTCTATTTTTTAAACTACAGAAATTCATAGCCTCAGCGATTTATTAATATCTAAATTCACTTTTTAATCACCTAATATACTTTGCGAAGTAACACTCCAAACTCGATTTCTAGAAAATTACGTTTTTTGATTCACTCCCTAAAATTATTTCCTAGAAACAACCATAGAGATACCTTGACCTCCACCTATGCAAAGAGAACATAGCCCTTTTTCTTTATTGTCTTTAATTAGTGCATGTACTAATGTAACTAAGATACGACACCCGCTCGCTCCTATTGGATGTCCTAGTGCTATTGCACCACCACGCGTATTAACCTTAGTCGGATCTAGGTTTAATAGACGTGTTACAGCTATAGATTGCGCTGCGAAGGCTTCGTTCATTTCGAATAAATCAATATCTTCAATATTTAAATTTAATTTTTCTAGAACTTTTTGTGTTGCAGGTACTGGTCCTAACCCCATTACCTTATTATCTAGACCTGTTGAAGCGTAACCTTCAATGTAACAAAGGACATCTAAACCTAATTCTTTAGCACATTTTTCACTCATTAAAATAACACAAGCAGCTCCATCGTTAATACCCGACGCATTCCCTGCTGTTACAGTTCCGTCTTTTTTAAAAGATGGTCTCAGCTTAGCTAGACTTTCTAAGCTACTATTAGCACGGACATATTCATCCACATCAAAGGTAATCTCCTCACGTCTTGTTTTAATAATTATCGGAGCAATTTCCTCAGAAAATAGATTATTCTCGATTGCTAAGACTGCCTTTTTTTGACTCGCTAGAGCAAATTCATCTTGTTCTTCTCTTGTAATACCATATTGCTCTGCGATATTTTCGGCAGTAATACCCATGTGATAATTCTCAAAAGCATCAGTCAGACCGTCATTAATTATAGTATCTTCTAATTCAAAGCTACCAAGTTTTTGACCAAAACGAGCATTTTTCGTATAATGTGGTGCTGCACTCATATTCTCTACTCCGCCACAAACTACGATATCATTGTCCCCTACCATAATAGATTGAACTCCAAGCACAACACTCTTTAATCCTGAGCCACAAACTTTATTGACAACAAAGGCACTTTTCTCTTTTGGAATACCTGCATTAACTGCGATTTGTCTAGCTATATTTTGACCAAGACCAGTCTGCAATACATTACCGAATATAATTTCATCAACAAGATGTGGATCAAGATTTATACTTTCTAATGCTTGTTGTACAAGATCTCCACCAATTTTCGCAGCAGAAGCATCTTTTAAACTTCCTCCGAAACTTCCTATAGCAGTTCTTTTAGCACTTACAATAGCAACTCTATTCATGTTTTTTATCTCCTAAATTTACTTTACTAGTATATTTTACTATAAAAATCACGCTTCTTCAAATAATGTTATAACACTAGACTGATTCTAAAAATTACACCACTGTAATATTTATTAAACAGTCCTGTAATATAAATGTAATATTTTTGTAATAAAAGATTGTTTTTTGTAACTTATAGATGTATAATATAAGTATAAAGAAGTTATACAAAAAGAAGGTGGAGAATATGAACAAACTTCTAAAAACAACAGGTGTATTTATTTTAGGAATAGGGCTTATGACTGGTTGTACAGATAAGGTAGCACAAAAAATTGATAACAATAATAATAATAGTATAACTAGCGAAGTAACAACCACTGAAGAAACACCGACTTCTTTAGCTAATCTACAAAAAGAAGTTGAAAATACTAAACAAGAAAGTACAAATTTTATTAATAGAAAAAATACACCTCATGTGGTGACTCCTACTAGACAAAACACTACAATCCGAGACACTACTCAAACTAGAAAACATGACCTAGCTAAAGCTGGAGAGATTTTACAACCTATGGCATACGGAATGTTAAATCTAAAAGGCAGCAGTACTGCCAATGTAGTGAGATTCATCGCTAGTAACGATGGTAGCGATAGTGTAGTAAAACAAATGACATTAACTAAAGTTTTAGACTTACTAAATACATACAATGCACAAACATTTCATAAACAAGACGTACTACAAAGATTACAAAATGATAAAGAAATTGAATTTGTTCAATTAAATAATAAGGTTACTGATTTCAGCAAACAAAACTTAGAAAAATTGATGAATCATAAAAATAAAGTAGTATACTTCGCAAAAGATCAAGTATTCTTAGCTAAAAGTGATATAGGATATGGAGGGGCTACTGATGCAATCTTCATGCCGGTGGAAAAATGGGTTATTAAAGGAGATAGAGTTCTTATTCCATACGAAAACATTGCTACTAGAAAACCTGTAGGCATGATGACACTTCGCTTAAACAATAAAAACTACGAAAGCGGAGCAAATAGAACAATGTATTACGTAGAAAAATTCGAATTATATTAAAAGAACAAGGCATTGATTCAAAAGTCCCAAAATTTAACAAAGTTCATATGAGAACTCATAGACGCAGTGGTTTATTGGCATCTAAATTCGCTTTATAAAAGCTTTTCAGGTATCAATAAACTTTACGGGAGTGACTCACGATTTTTGAGTCACTCCCGTTTTCATTATTTTATTTACTATATTTCTCTACTATTTTCTTAGCACTAGCTAAGTTCATGTGTTTTTCTTTTCTAAGTTCTTCTACGATTAATTCAATATTATCATTAGTAGCTCCAGCTAAAATCGCTAAAGATTTCGCATGCAATTTCATATGACCTTTTTGAATTCCATCTCCTACCAACGCTTTTAGCGCTGCTAGATTCTGGGCTAATCCGACAGAAACAAGTATACTCGCTAATGTTTTCGCATCTGGATTATTTAATAATCCTCTGGCTACTTTTACAGTTGGATTTATTCCGATAGATCCACCTACACTAGCAACCGGCATCGGTAACGTGATTTCTCCTACAAGAACCTTAGCCTCTTCATCACAATACCATGTAGAAAGTCCTTTGTACTTACCATCTTTAGCTGCATAGCTTTGACATGCCGCTTCTATAGCTCGCCAATCATTCCCACTCGCTATTACAACACTATCAATACCATTGAAGATACCTTTGTTGTGAGTTGCTGCACGATAAACATCAGCTTTAGCAAACTTACTAGCCAGTTCAATTCTTTTCGCAAGATACTCTCCATTTTCTCCTAAATTTTCGAATGGAATAGCACATTTCGCTGTAACAAGTGAACGTGTCGCATAATTCGATAAAATCGCCATTAAAGCTACACCTTCAGTCAATGATTCTAATGAAACTTTAAGCGCCTCTAGCATAGTATTTAACATATTTGCCCCCATCGCCTCTAAAGTGTCAACGATAAGGTAAACAACTACGAAATCTATTCCATCTTCTGATAGAACTTTAACCTCGATATCACAAGCACCTCCACCACGAGCCACGATAGACGGATAAGCTTCATCCGCTGTTTTTAAAAGCAAATCTTTACTTTGTAAAATACGTTTCACAGCTTCATCAGTATCCGCTATGTTATATAAAGCTACATGCCCTACCATCTTCCTATCTAGTACTTCTGTTTTAAAACCACCAGACTTCGCAACGATTTTCCCAGCATTACTACAAGCAGCAACTACCGATGGTTCTTCCGTAACGAATGGCACCACATACTCTTTATTATCAACGACAAAATTTGGTACAACGCTAAAAGGTAGCGAGAACGTTCCTATTACATTCTCAACCATATTATTAGCCATATCAAAGCCTAAAACTTCATTATTTTTTAAAACAGAAAGATATTCTTCACTTAAAATACCAGCTTGTTCTATAACCTCTAAGCGTTCATTAATATTTTTTTTATAAAATCCACTCCAAATTTTTCCCATGATTTCCTCTATTAAAATTGTTTTTTATATACTCGCTTATGATTTTCTATTTTTTCTAAGACAAATCTGCTTTCATCTTTAATATCAGAAATATCTAAGTTTCCTTCGTTGTCAACTGTAGTATCTCTGAAGAACATTTTTTCGTATTCATCTATTGAAATACGTGTTCTCTTATCGAAATCATCAAAACGATTATTTCTTAATTGATCTTTATAACCCTCTACTAAAGTTAAACTGAACACTTCCGCAACAGCTCCACTTCCATAACTGTATAAACCAATCTTGTTCCCTGCTTCTAATGTGTTATTATTTTCAAGTAGTGATAATAAACCTAAGAATAAAGAGCCTGTATATATATTACCTACACGTTGACTGTATAAAATAGACTCATTAAAACGAGCAAGTAATTCTTCTTTCTTCTCTTCTTCAGCTTGTTCTAATAATAGAGTTAAACCTTTTAATCCTAATTTAGGATATGGGAGGTGTAAACATACCGCTGAGAAGTCATTAAGGCTTTGTTTAGTTTTTTCAATATATCTATTCCAAGTAGTTGTTAAACAATCAAGGTATTGTTCAGTAGAAAATCTTCCTTCTACAAAAGCATATTGTGAATAGTTTGGACGCCAGAAGTCCATAACATCACGAGTTAAACAAACATTATCATTGTTGAACTCTAAAATTCTTGGATTACTGCTTACTAACATAGCGCAACTTCCTGCACCTTGTGTAGATTCTCCAGAAGATTTAATACCGTATTTCGCAATATCACTAGCGATAACCAGTACTTTTGACTCTGGGTTATTCATAACATGATTTTTAGCGAAATCTAAGGCAGCAGTTGCTCCGTAGCATGCTTCTTTAACTTCAATAGCGCGCACAAATGGTTGAATATCTAATAGCCCATGAATAAATACTGAAGAAGCCTTACTTTGGTCAACTCCAGACTCAGTCCCTACGATAATCATATCAATTTTTTCTAAATCATCTTTGTCTAGTATATCATATGCAGCTTGTGCTCCAAGAGTTACTATATCTTGAGACACAGGAGGAATACTCATTTCAAGTTGTAATAAACCTTTAGTGAATTTATCAGGTTCAATTCCTCGAGCTGTTGCTAAATCTCGAATATCTAAATAGTAATTCGGCATTGCAAAACCAATCTTATCAATTCCTATTTTCATTATCTAATTCCTTTCGATTAATTTCGAATCATTTATCTTCAAAAATTTCCAACTATATTATACTATTAAACTCTTAAAAATTAAAGTCTAATAACCATAATCTTTCTTTCATTGTTAAAACTTTCTATATAGATACTATTGTATAAGATTTTTCGAAAATAGTCCACAGATAGCCTTAAAAAGCGATAAAACTTAGAATATATCTTTTGTAAAACAGATAAACACATCATAAAACTAGCAACACAATTATCATTTATATTTCGTTAATTTCTAAATTTAATAATTACCTCATCTCGTCTTCAAAAGTTTCCCTCCCTTACTCCTTTAATTAATATCATTACCATGTTTGAAAAATAGTTTTTTTTTATAAAAAAATTTTTTTGTAAGCATTTTTGTTGTTTATTTTTAATATTTTTCTTATAATAGTTATATATTGATTAAAAAACCCTTGGAGGATTATTACTATGACATTTAAATTACCTGAATTACCTTACGGATTCGATTACTTAGAACCAGTTATCGACGCTAAAACTATGGAAATTCACCACGACAAACACCACGCTGCTTACGTTAACAACTTAAACGCAGCTTTAGAAAAACACCCAGAATTCGAAGCTAACTGTATCTGTGGTCTATTAAAAAACATCGATAGCGTTCCTGCTGACATCCGTCAAGCTGTTATCAACAATGGTGGTGGACACCACAACCACAGCCTATTCTGGCAATCACTAACTAAAGCTGATTCTTCTGAATTCGCTGGATTAGTTAAAGAAAAAGTTGAAGCTGAACTTGGTGGATACGAAGAGTTCGTTAAGAGTTTCTCAGCTGCAGCTGCTACAAGATTCGGTAGTGGTTGGGCATGGCTTGCTTTAGATAAAGAAGGTAAATTAGTTGTTACTTCTACAGCTAACCAAGACTCTCCATACTTAACAGGTCTTACTCCAATTCTTGGATTAGACGTTTGGGAGCACGCTTACTACCTAAACTACCAAAACCGTCGTCCAGACTACATTAAAGAATTCTTCCGTGTTGTAAACTGGGATTTCGTTAACGAACGCCTAGCTAAACACTTAGAAAAATTAGGTAAATAATTACATAGATAAAAAAGCTATCACATGATGGCTTTTTTATTTTTTATCGAATGATATTCCTTAAGCGACACTTATCTTATCTTTTTTTCAACCTAATTTAATGACAATTTAAACTACATATTGTATAATGAAAGGCACTCTGTTAGGGCTGACCCAAAAGTCCTAAATTTTAAAAAAGTATATATGATAACTCATAGACGCAGTGGTTTATTGATATCTAAATTCGCTTTATAAAAGCTTTTTAGATATCTAATAAACTGTGCGGGGGTGACTCAATAAAATCTTGTTTCTTAAGAAATCATAATTTTTGAGTCACTCCCTTACATTTGTTATTAAATAGTTTGAAGGAGAATTAATATTGAATAATTGGAAATTTATCGCTGGTTTTATCGGGATATTCGCAGTATATGAGATACTCGTATTCCTGATGTGGCTAGGCTTAAAATGGATGATCTCACCTTATGTTCCCCCTAAGGTTAAATTAGCTATTGGTATATCGCTATTTATCGTTGCTAACTTTTCTATCGTAGCTTATATGCTAAGATTAGATGCACCTTGGGTAAACTACGGAAACATTTGGTACTTCTACTTCCTAAATGGTGCTGTCATAGGTGTTATTTTATTGGTCGCTAAGTTATTACTGAAAATCTTTAAATTAAATCTTTCTCAAGGAACTAGTTTAAGCATAACAGCTCTATATTTATTAGGTATGACTGCTTTGGGACTATTTTGGGCATACTCACCTACTGTGATTAATAAAACTATCAAAGTAGATAAACATCTTAATACCCCTGTTAAAATTGCTATGGTCTCTGATCTTCATCTTGGAACATTTTTCTCAAATCCACAACTTGAAAAACTTAACAAGATTGTTAATGAAGAGAAGCCAGATGCTGTAGTTATCGCAGGAGACCTTATGGACGATGATATGGTTATGTACAAAAAGCGTAATATGCAAGAAAATCTTAGCAAGTTAAAAGCTCCTCTAGGAGTTTATACGACTATGGGAAATCACGACCGTGACGCACTAGAAATAGTAAACGAAGTTAAAAAAACAGGAATAATCCCACTATTTGATGAAAGTATTGCTATTAATAATGATGTTACCTTGGTTGGGCGTAAAGATAAAAGTGTCAGTCGCGATAGACTTGATACAGCTGAACTGCTTAAGAGTGTTGATTTAAGTAAGACTATCGTTCTTGTGGATCATCAGCCTGATGCTGTTGATTATCACTCTACCTTACCTATAGATGTTCAACTTTCTGGGCATACTCACCGCGGACAACTATGGCCGTTAAACTTCATCACAGATGTAGTTTATACCCTAGATCATGGCTACGCTAAAATTAATGGTAAACATTTCTTCACTTCTGCGGGTTATGGTTTCTGGGGACCACCTTTTAAAACTTCAGCCCGTAGTGAAGTTTGGATGATTACAATCGAAGGAAAATAAATAATATAAAATACCCCAAAAGTTAGTGTATTCTAACTCTTGGGGTTGAATTTTATTCACATTTTCGAATACTATTGTTTAACCTCATCTTTGATGCTTTCCCATAATTCTTTTGCTTGTACTATATCTAAATCATAGCGCTCTCTGATAATTTTAATATTTGCAATATCACCAACATCTGGATTAACAACTGCTTTTATATCAGAATATTTACTAGAAATTAATTCTTTAACTTCTAATGCACGTCTGTTTGAAGCTTCTTCTTTTACAGCTTCCCATAGTGCTTTTGCATCATAAAGTACTAGATCTGTATATCTATCTCTTATCATTTTAATATTGTGAATATCTCCTTTAGTAGCATCGACTACTGAAAGTACTTCTTCTCTATTACTATCTTTCATAAGTTCATTAAATTTTTCTTTACTAACTTTTTGTTTTTCTGCCCATTCTTCTTTTGACTTACTGTTTCTAGTTGAGAAGAACATAAAAATCGCTATTGCTAAAATAATAATTAATGCTATCTTCATAATTAAATTCCTTTGCTTCTTTTTACAATTTCTATTAATTTTTTCGCATCTTTTCCATTTAAAAAGTATGCTTTTCTTAATGCTGCAATGTTAAACGCATCATCTTGACTTAAGTTTATAACCTTTTCTAATTCTTTTTTATAAGCTGGACTTTGTAGTCTTTCAAATGCTTCTTTGCTCTTTTCATCACGCTTTTTTATCTTATCTCTTGCATTAGAAATCATCGCATAGACAAATATAAATCCTAGCATAATGTACAATATATTCATGTTCATCGTAATTACTTCCTTTTTTATTCTTTATAAATATTATATAGGTTTTATAGGTGCTTGTAAACATTTTAATTAACTTATTTATCGCTCATTCCTTCTAAAAATTGATTTTTCTACTATAATTTGTTATGATTAAGTGTACTTTAGTTAAAGGATTATTGAATAATGAAATTTTTAACAAATATTAACGATGAAAAATATACTGAATTTATAAAAAATCACAAACATGGTAATATGATGCAAGCTATCGAGTGGTCTCACATTAAAAACACATGGGAGGCTATAAGAGTAGCTGTCGCAGATAAAAATGACAATATTGTAGCGGCTGTTCAGATTCTAACTCGTCAAGGATTATGGTATGCACCACGTGGTCCAATTCTTGATTATACTAATACTGAGCTACTTAATTTCTTTTTAACTAACCTTAAAAAATTTGCCAAAGACAAAGGTGCTAAAATGGTTAAATTAGATATCCCTACCGCGGTAAAAGATGAGAAGTTAGCGGTATTTAAGGATTTTGAGGTAGATAGAGAGAACAACACTCTTATAAAAGTATTCAAGGAGAATGGCTATAAACACAAAGGTTTTAGCCTTGATATGAGTAGCACTATTCAACCACGTTTTAACACAGTTACGAAACTTGAACAGGAAGTCCCTGATCTTTTTCCAAAAGATACACGTCGCTTAATTCGTGATGCAGAGAAAAAATTCGTTGAAGTTAGACGTTGTGGTAAAGAGAATCTTGATGACTTTCTTTTCGCCCTAGCTTGTACCGAAAAAAGAAAAAACATCTCTCTTCGTGGGCGTGAATATTTCGAAAACTTACTAGATACTTTTGGGGACAATGCCTTATTATACATTTCATATATAAATGTAGAAAAAGCTGTAAATGAATGCCATTCTAGAAAAGAAACTATTGAAGCTGAAATTGAAGCTCTTGGAGAAAAATCACCGAAGAAAAAACGTACTCTTCTTGAGCAAGTAGCCGGAATTGAAAAGCTAATCGTTCTATTTGATAGCTTAGAGATAGAAGATAAAAGCAAGGATCAAGTTATAAGTGCTGCGATTACTATCGCTTATGGTAACCACGCAGAAATTATTTACGCTGGTATGAATGAGGATTTCGCAAAACTTCCTGCCCAGTATAAAGTCTTTTCTGATACAATGAAAAAAGCCCAGGAAATGGGTGTTAAAGAAGTTTCTATGGGTGGAATCGAAGGAGATTTAAACGACAGTCTACTTGGTTTTAAATCAAAATTCGCTCCAAATATCGTAGAATACTACGGAGAGTTCGATTTAGTAATCTCTCACGTATTCAATTTAATGTACAACTACGGATTACCACTAAGAAGAAAAATATTAAAACTAATCAAAAGATAAAAAAACAAGTCTGTAAATCATTATGGTTTACAGACTGTTTGTTTATTTTAATCTATTATTTTAATATATGTAAAAAGAAAATTATTATTATAATTTCCAAGTAATTTTGTTCATTATCCATCCAAATATAACTGCAACAGCTGCAATAATAAAGATTATATGTAATCCTTGATATGAGTGTTCTATACTGTTAATGCCATTAACTTGGCTAGCATATACTAAACCATAGATTGATGCCATAAGAGTTTGGCCCAATGTTCTTAATAATAAGCTAAAAGTAGTCGCTATATTAAGTTGTTCTTTAGGTACAACTTCTTGGAATGCTACTTGTGCTGATGGGAAAATCAAACCATGGCCAAGTCCAAGGAAAGCACCACTAATCGAAATATAGTAATAAGAAACACCTATTGGAGCAAAGGCCATCATAAATACTGAAACAGCCATCGCCATAAAACCTATATTTATAAGTTTTTCAAACGACCATTTACTTATAAATTTAGCAGAAAATCTCGTTGCTAACATAACTGCGATAGAACTAAAAATCTGTGTCCCACCTGCCATAGTTGCACTAGTTCCTAATACAACCTGCGCCCACATTGGAGCGTAAATACTATATCCGATGGCAAAAGCATAGACCAACACCATAATTAAGTTTTTCGTAATGTAAGACATATTCTTTAACAGACTGATTGGCAGAATCGGTTCTGTTTCCTTTTTTTCCCACTTCCATAGCATATAACCACTAACAATAACAAACATTGCCAGTAAACTATTCATAAATATATTAAGCTTCGGAAGATTACTAATCCAATAAAGAATAACTCCCGAAATAATCACTAACAACCCACTACCAATGTAATCAACTCTTGGTTTTTGTGAAATTACAGTTTCCTTATAAAAAATTTGAATTAATACTAAAGAAACTACTGAAAATGGAACAAGGCTAAAAAATATCCAAGACCACCCTAATACATCAACTACAAAACCTCCAGCAATAGGACCTAAAATACTTGCCACACCATAGAAGGCTGTTACCCATCCTAAGGCAACCGCTCTTTCTTTCGCATCAGGGAAAAGCTTAGCATATATTACAAAAGGAATAGAAATCATTCCTCCTATACCAATACCCATTAATCCTCTAGCAAATACCATCATCCAGATATTTACAGAAAATCCTCCTAAGATAGAAGCTATTATGAAGATTAAGATTGATAATTGAAATGCTTTTTTATTACCTATTACTTCTCCAAGCTTACCCCAAAGAACCGTTGTCATAGCTATAAAAAATAATAACATGGAAGTTAATAAACCTAATTGATTTATACCATTTAAATCCTTAATAATTTGCGGTAATGCAGTATTCAACATTGTTGTATCAAGTCCACCTATAAAATTAGCTAAAAGCAAAGCTATCATAGATAAACGTTTTTGAATTTTCGTCATTGTATTTCCTTTCAATTCTTTTCAATTTATTTTCAACACATTTATTTATTATATACTATTTTTTCTATTTTCGAAAGATTAAGAATACATAATAGGGAGCGACTCAAAAATCGTGATTTCGTAGAAATCGATCTTGTCGAGTCACTCCTTAAGCTACATTAAAACAGTAGAGTTTTAAAAATGATACCTCACATATAAATTAAAAGAGCTGAACTCCTTTGTGATTTCATTGAAATCATAACTACTGAGTCAGCTCTTTTTGTATTATATTTTTTTAACGAATTCAGATTTTAGTTTCATAGCTCCGAAACCATCAATTTTACAATCGATGTTGTGATCTCCATCAACTAATCTGATGTTTTTAACGCGAGTTCCTTGTTTTAATGTAGAAGAACTACCTTTAACTTTTAAATCTTTAATTACAGAAACTGTATCTCCATCTTGAAGTACGTTGCCGTTAGCATCGCGGTAGACTTTTTCCTCTTCTACTCCACTAGCATCTTCTGGTGACCATTCATGAGCACACATAGGACACACTAGCATATTTCCATCTTCATAAGTATATTCACTTTTGCATTCTGGACAATTAGGTAATGTCATTTTTTCCCTCCATAAAATTTCAAATTTGTACAAAGGATATTATACCATAATGAGAAACAATGTCAAAATAATATCAAAAAATATGTATTAGAACTTTGATGCAATAATAATTCTAACAAAATATCTATTCCCTAAAATTTTTTTGAAAAATTGTCTACTTTTGTAGGCAAACTACTTGAAATTTAGAAATAGAAGGAGTAAAATATGTATTAAAGAGTTAATCACATTATATTTATTGCGATTATTCTAAATTATAAATAATATACAATAAAATTTAAAACAAAAGAGGAATCAAATTATGGTTAAATATGATTTATTAGTAGTAGGATTCGGTAAAGCCGGAAAAACTTTAGCAGCAACATTCGCTAAAGAAGGAAAAAAAGTAGCAGTAGTTGAAGAAAGCAGTGCAATGTACGGTGGTACTTGTATCAATATCGGATGTATCCCAACTAAAACTTTAATCGTAGCTGCTGACAACAAAAAAGACTTCACAGAAGCTAAAGCTACAAGAGATGCTGTTGTGTCTAAACTTAACGCTAAAAACTTCGCTATGTTAGACAGTAGTCCAAATATTGATGTTTACACAGCTCGCGCTAAATTCGTTTCTAACAAAGTAGTAGAAATCTCTGCTAACGGAGAAACTAAACAACTTGAAGGTGAAATCGTAGTAATTAACACTGGAGCTAAAAATAATGTATTACCAATTCCAGGATTAACAACATCTAAAAATGTTTACGACAGCACTGAATTCCAACAATTAGAAAAAGCTCCTAAAACTCTAGGAATTATCGGTGGAGGTAACATCGGATTAGAATTCGCAAACCTATACGCTCGTCTTGGAGTTAAAGTTACAGTTATCGACTTCGCTCCTGGAATCTTAGGAAGAGAAGATAAAGATATCGCTGAACTTGCTCAAGGATACTTAGAAGAAGCAGGAATCGAGTTCAAATTAGGAACTGCAACAAAAGAAATCCGCAACAACGGAGAACTTGTAGTTGTTGATACAGAAAAATACGGTCCACTAGAATTCGAAGCAGTATTACACGCAACTGGACGTCGTGCTAACACTGAAGGATTAGGATTAGAAAACACTGACATTGAATTACGTCCAAACGGAACAATCGTAGTTGACGAATTCTGTCAAACAGCTGTAGAAAATGTATTCGCAGTTGGTGATGTTAACGGTGGATTACAATTCACTTATGTATCATTAGACGACTTCAGAGTAGTTAACGGATACTTACACGGTAACAAAGAATACACAACTGCTGACCGTAAAAACGTACCTTACTCAACATTCATCTCTCCAGCATTATCTCACGTTGGATTACACAAAGAAGAAGCTGAAGCAGCTTACCCTAACGTTGCAGTAGCATCATTACCAGTTGCTAACATGCCTAGAGGAGCTGTTAACCAAGATCCACGTGGATTATTCCGTGTAACTGTAGACAAA
This sequence comes from Gemella sp., assembly GCF_057272915.1. NCBI lineage: Bacteria > Bacillati > Bacillota > Bacilli > Caryophanales > Gemellaceae > Gemella > Gemella sp. Next base: position 98,797 of record NZ_DBHIUF010000001.1, on the reverse strand, counting down.
GACACTAACTTAATTCTTGGAGCTACTTTATTTGGTAAAAACTCAGAAGAAATTATCAACCTAATCAAAATGGCAATTGATAACAAAATCCCTTACACTTACATCAGAGATCAAATCTTCACTCACCCAACAATGGCTGAGAACTTAAATGATGTATTCAAATTAATCTAATAACTGCAAAAAGCTTAAAATCTCAATAATAATTTGAGGTTTTAAGCTTTTTTTGTTTTGTCAAATAGAATTTTTACTATAATAGGTTTATAAAGTTTTCAAATAATTAAAAAATATGTCTTAATCCCTTTACAAATCAATATTTTTCTTGTATAATGTACACATGTCTTTTTAAAAAATACAATAAAATAAAAAAAAGGAGATTGAACAATGAGTTTATATAAAAGAATTCCATTAATAGCAAAACTTATTATCGCTGTAACATTAGGGATAGTTTTAGGAAGTACTCTACCAACGTCAATTATTAGAGTTTTCGTAACATTCTCATCTATTTTCAGCTCATTCTTAGGATTTACAATTCCTCTTATTATCGTAGGATTTATCGTACCAGGTATCAGCCAAGTGTCAAACAACGCTGGTAAATTACTTGGATTATCAACAGGGGTTGCTTATATTTCTACAATTATCGCAGGAACATTCGCATTCCTATCAGCTCAAGCAGTATTACCAAGTATACTAGCTAACGCTACATTACAATCATTCAAAAATCCAGAGGATTTATTATTAAAACCTTTCATCGAGTTTAAAATGGCTCCGATTTTTGATGTTACTACAGCGCTTATTATCTCATTCATTTTAGGAATCGGGATTTCAGCAACTCAATCAGAAGGACTTAAACAAGGATTCGCAGATTTCGGAGAAATTATTGAAAAATTACTTGCTACAGTAATTATTCCACTTCTTCCATTCTACATCCTAGGTGTATTCATGAACATCACAGCTTCTGGTGAAGTATTCAAGATTTTAAAAATCTTCGCTATGGTATTCGTAATTATCATTATTATGCACGTAATAATCATTATTATCCAATACTTCGTAGCTGGAACAGTTAACGGTAGAAATCCATTCAAGATGCTTGTAAACATCTTACCTGCATACATGACAGCAATCGGTACTCAATCATCAGCTGCTACTATTCCAGTGACACTGAAAAGTACTAAAAAAATGGGTGTTGATAAAAATATCGCAAACTTCACTATTCCATTATTTGCGACTATCCACTTATCAGGAAGTACAATTACATTAACTACATGTGCATCTGCAGTATTCTGGTTACAAAACGGTGCTGCATTCCCATCAGCTGCAGTAATGATTAAATTCATCTTATTACTTGGAGTAACAATGGTAGCTGCTCCTGGTGTCCCTGGTGGAGGAGTTATGGCCGCTCTTGGATTATTACAATCAGTTCTTGGTTTCAACGAAATCATGTTATCTCTAATGATTGCATTATACATCACTCAAGATAGCTTTGGAACTGCATGTAACATTTCTGGAGACGGAGCTTTATCAGCAATCGTTGACAAACTAAACAAAGTCTTCTTCAAAAAAGACGCAAAACAAAACGCATAAAAAACAATCCCACAAACATAGGTTTGTGGGATTTTTCATATTCAATTAATTAGAGATGTCTCGCATCACAATTTCAAAAAACAGATTTCGATAGAATCTACCTAAGTAAAAAACATTAACTTACAGGAGAGGCTTTTAGTCCCTAAACATTATAATCAAATTCACCTACTATTTGAATTATTCTATTATTTGGTACATTAGAAATAATATATATTAACTTGTTCTTTATAGTGATGATAATAAAATGCGAATGCATTTTATTATCATCACTATAAAGAACAAGTGTCTATAGGATCTACTTTACTAAAAAGAAATAACTGTTCTTTATAATTTTGAAGATTTTTTACTATATAATTTCACCTACTGTTTATAGTAGCTGCAGTAAAACATATAGTTTTACTTAGAAAATCAAAGACTACAGGCTTTGATTTTAGCCGGAAAGTCCTTTTGCAATGCAAAAGAATTAAAGGCGTCTAAAGCTACATTAAAACAGTAGGTTATCGAATAATACTTAACAAAAAGCAACTCTTTGAACTTAATCTCCAAGCCGCTTCTTTTATTCTATTTTAATTTATATCTTAGTTTTACCGGGTTATGATCACTATATCTATACTCTTGATTTAGCGTCTCTACTCCAAGTACTTCTATATTATCACTAGCAATATATCCATCGATAATAAAGCCATAAGTACCTTCACTACCTTTCACGTAAGGTTTATTATTAAGTCTCGCAGAATTTTTACTTTCATCATACACTAAGTTAAATCCTGCAGGTAACATACTCTTATCTAGGTTCTCAGCACGCCATAATTCTTTTGGAACAATATTAATTTCATCTTGTGTTAAAGTTTTTAACGACTGATTAAAATCTGCCCCAACAAGGACATAATTACCTTTCTTATACTCATAATCGATAAATTCAAGAAGTTGTTTCATCTGAGCTTTTTTTCCAGAATTACCTTTATCATAAGCATCCAAGTGAGCATTTATCAATACTAGGTGTTTATCACTATTTTCTACTTTTGTATAAATAACAGAGAATCCTCGTTTTAAATTAGCAAGTCTTTCTGGGAATGTAAATGGAATCGCCATTTGGAATCTTCTTGCATTCTCCACATTGAAACTAGTCGCAGTATAGATACCACTTTTTACTTTCCCTAACGGAGGTACTGGATAAGGTACATATCTAACCTTGAAATTATATGCTAAAATACTATTTAAGCCAAGTATTTCATCGAATTTAGTAACCTGATTTATATTATAACTACGTTTTGAATCTTCATCTATTTCTTGAATAAAATTAACATTAGCTTTTTCATTTTTAACAATCTCTGTAATGTTTTTTAGGTTTTCTTCAACATGAGCTTTATCAAGTGGTAGAACCATCTTTCCACCATCCATGAAGAAGTCTTCATCTTTATCAAGACCAGCATAGCCTATGTTCCAGTTAAGAGCTGTGTACTCTGTTCCTACCTTAGCACTTTCTGAAGTACCTTGTTTAGTTACCTTTAAGCTCTCAACTCCATTAGGACTATATTCTGTAGCCCATAAATATCCAACTAATCCTGCAAACCCTAAAATCCCCATAAGCACTAACCCTAATACTATCTTTAATATTTTTTTCATCTTTAACCTCATAAAAAATAGAAGAAGCAAGGAAATCTATTTATAAATCATGATTTTCAAGCTGCCCTCCATTAAATTTCATTTTAAATTATTTAATTACTCTTTTTATCACGTAGTTGTGAAACTATAATACCTACAAAGACGATAAGCATACCTATTCCTTCTCTTAGCCCTATATGCTCACCAAGAATAAGCACTCCACCTATCGCAGCTACAACAGACTCTAAACTTAATATTAACGACGCTGTATGCGGTGGAACATCTTTTTGTCCTACAATCTGCAAAGTATACCCTACTCCACTAGAAAGTACCCCTATAGCAAGTAACGGCCAGATAACGCTCATTATGTCCGCAAAGACGATTGTCTCCTTGAAAATAGCTAGTACTAAACTTAATACAGATACAACGACTAATTGAACGATAGATAAGAACATTGAATTAACTCTAACAGCTGAATAATCAATAACAATTATATGAATCCCGAATAGAACTGCACTGATTAAGACGATAATATCCCCCATCTCTAAAGCAAATTCTTCTTTTACCGATAAGAAATAAAAACCAATTACTGATAAAATTAATCCTATAATAAAGAATTTATTAAGCTTATTACCTAAGAATACCCCGATAAATGGTACTATACAAATGTATAACACCGTAATAAATCCAGCTTTCCCTGCTGTTGTCATCCCAATACCTATTTGCGAAATATACATTGCAAAAAATAATACTATTCCACAGATACCACCAAGTATCCAACTCTTACTTTTTGTTATTGGCTCTGCCAAAATTTTAGGATCCTGACTTCTATACAAACTTGGAATCAGAAGTGCTACAGCACCAAGAAATACTACTGCGATTATTGATCTTATACCTACAACTGTAAGAGGTCCTAGAACCTTACTCGCAATATTTTGCCAGATAAAAGCTAATCCCCAAATAATTGTAACAATTATTAACAATAACTCTGAAATAAATTTTCTCATTAATACACCTTTCCTATAAATTTTTATGAATTTTAAAATTCTAAAAGTATTCACTATCATAGTAATAAATACAATACACTTTTATAATTTTATACGTTATTTACAAAAAATTCAACTGTTAGCTATCACATACGACAACTAATATTTTCTGTTAATCCTCAAAGTAAGGAAGTGACTCAACAATCGCGATTTCATAGAAACAAGATTTTGTTGAATCACTTTTCACTGTGATTTACTAGATATCTAAATGCTTTTTTAAAACGAATTTAGATATCTATACACCACTGCGTATATAGGTTCTCATATAAAAATATAGATCTTTTTTGGTACCTTAACCTGAAACTAATTTTCAACTGAAACTCAGGTTTGAAATTTTCCAATGATTTTATTAAACATTTTGAATATTCCCAAGGAAATACTAATAACCTAAAAAACGACATAGACAACCAAAGTTATCTATGTCGCATTTTAATTTTTATTATTTAGCACCTTCGTTAGCTGTTAACTCAATGTCATAAAGTTTGAATTGGTTTTTCTTAGCTTTAGCTAAATCGTATGATTTAACACGTTTGTTGAAGAATGTGATACTTGTATCCCAGCTTAATGGGAAGAATGGTAATTCTTCAGCTACTTCTGTGTCAAATTTGTTGTAAGCTGCTTTTAATTTAGCCTCGTCGAACATATCTGCTGATCCTTGAGCTTTGAAGCTGTTTTCGAATGCTTCAGTAGTGTAGCGGTATAAGTTTAATGGAGCTTTTTTACCTAGTAACTCTTGACGGTTAGGGTTTGTTCCAAATTGCCATGCAGCTTGGAAGATGTCGATTGATGGATCATCTGCTTGTACACGTTGAGAGAAGTCTTTTGGAGACATAAGTTTTCCATCTACTAATTTAACATCTAATCCTACTTCTTTCCAAGATTTAACGAATACGTCAGCTAATGCTTGGTCATATTCAGCACCTGTGTTACGGATTGCGAAGTTGAATGAAAGTTTATTTCCGTTTTTGTCTTCACGTAGTCCGTCACCATCTTTATCTTTATATCCTGCATCATCTAATAATTTTTTAGCTTTTTCTACATCTTTTTTAGCTGCAGTCGCATTTTCGTTTACTAATTTACCTACAGCTGCCGGGTACATACCAGATCCAGTTGGAGTGAAACGTAATCCTTTGAAGATTTTTTCATTGATTTGGTCACGGTCAACTGCATATAGGAATGCTTGACGTAAGTTTTTGTCAGCTAATTTAGAGTTAGGATCAACTACGTTTTCTCCCTTAGCTTTGTCGAATTTACCTAGTTTAAATCCAACATATGACATGTAACGAGAAGCTTCTCCTAAGAATGTTCCGTTCTTGATATCTTTAGCTCCTTCGTAAACACTTGGAGTAACGCTATCGATATAGTCAACTTCTCCATTTTTGATTACTTGGCTTGCTTGAGCTGGAGCTACTGTTTTGAACTCGATTTTTTTAAGTTTCATCTTATCTTTATTGTAGTAGTGAGGGTTTTGTTCTGCAAGAACACTTTCTCCATTTACTACTTTAGTGATGTAGTAAGGACCATATGATAATGGTTTTTTGTTTAAGTCTGCTTCAGCAAATTTAGCGAAGTCTTTAGAAGCTTCTTCAACTTGTTTAGCGTTTAAAAAGTCAGTAACTAAACCTTCACCCCATAGTAATGCTGGACGTACTTCAGTGTACTTAAGTACTACTGTTTTGTCATCTTTAACTTGGATTCCTGAGATGTTTTTTGCTTTTCCAGCATGGTATTCTTTCATACCTTCGATTAATTCAAATGATTCGTTGTAACGAGTGTTTGTAGTGAATTTAGGGTTGCCCATAAGTTCGTATGTAGCTACGATATCTTTTGATGTGAATGCTTCACCGTTACTCCATTTAGCACCGTCGTGGATAGTTAATGTAACTTCTTTTTTCTCACGATCTAAGTGGAATTTAACCGCTGCATCAGCATCATCTTGGACAACACGTCCCTCTTCATCAGCAGGGAATGTTCCACCCATAACTGCTTGGTTTACGTATTGATCTTCTGCTTTATCAGAGAATACTGGGTTCCAAAGACCTGTTAATGGTTGAGCTGATAAGATACCATATTTTAATGTAGCACCATCTACAGCTGACCCACCGTTATCAAAACTTGTTTTAAATTCTACTTTTGCTTTAGGAGCGTTTTTGCTTCCAGAATTACTTGATGTTGAACATCCAGCTAAAATTACTGAAAGAGCCATCGCTGAACTAAATACTTTAAGAAACTTATTCTTTTTCATTTTATTTCCTCCATGTTATATAAAAACTTATTTTCAATTATTTATGAAATAATTTTAACATCATTTCAAAAATAAGTCAAGTGAATTTTCAGAAAATAATATAAAAATAACAAAATTCTTTTTTGAAATTTCTGTTCGTTTCTTTAAAAACATAAATTTAATATCAATAAACTATCTTGTAAATTATTATTTATAAAACGCACATATCTTTTACTTTACTTACATATCAAGGATATTCAGTATCCATAAACTAATTATTCTTTTCAAAATTTTGTTAAATTGACATATTTATTTTCTTATATAAAGAAGGACTACTCAAGTTGTTTCTTGAGTAATCCTTATAAACTTAATATAAACTTTTTAAATTATCCTTTAGCACTATCTTTATTAGTAAGCTCTAATGCATATAGTTTTTGTTCACCATAAGCGTATTTTTTAACATCGAAGTTTTTGATACGTTTATTTACCCATGTGATATCTGTACTCCAGCTAAATGGTAACCAAGCAGCCTCTTCTGCAAAGTCTCTATCGAATTTCTTGTATGCTTCTTTTCGCTTAGCATCATCTAACATTTCTTTAGAGTTAATTGTTTCTAAGTCTTTTTTAAGCACATCACTCATATATCTTTGATAGTTAACTTTAGCTTTATCACTTAATAGACGTGCTGGGTTCGGATTCGTACCTAAGCTCCACGCCCCTTGGAATAAATCGATAGACGGATCGTCACTCGTTACACGTTGTGTCCAATCTTTTGATGACATTAGTTTTCCATCAGCTAGTTTTACATCTAGTCCAACTTCTTTCCATGATTTAATGAATGCATCAGCAAGAGTTTGATCATAGTCTTGACCTGTATTACGGATGGCGAAGTTAAATGTTAATTTTTTACCATCTTTATCCTCTCTTAATCCATCTCCGTCAACGTCTTTAAGCCCCGCTTCATCAAGAAGTTTTTTCGCTTTTTCTACATCTTTTTTGTACTTGAATCCATCTTTATCATAATAATCTTCTGAACGTGTTGGATAAATACCTGAGTTTGTAGGTGTGAAACGAAGTCCTTTGTAGATTTTTTCATTTAATTGATCCCAGTCTACCGCATAACCGAATGCTTGACGTACACGTTTATCCGCTGCTTTTGCGTTCGGATTTACTTTAACTTCATTTTTCTCTTTATCCCATGTACCTAGCTTAAATCCTACATATGAAATATAGAAATCTGGTTGTCCTAGTAATGTTCCATTTGAGTAATCTTTTACCGCACTCCATACATTTGGAGTTACTTGTGACATGTAGTCAATTTCACCATTTTTAATTACAGAGCTTGCCTGAGCTGGCGCAACTACTTTGAATTGGATTTCTTTTACTTTTACATCATCTTTTTTGTAGTAATATGGATTTTGTTTAGCAAGTACACTCTCTCCATTTACTACTTTATCTAAGTAGTATGGACCGTAAGATAATGGTTTTGTATTTAATTCCGCTTCTACAAATTTGCTGAAATCTTTTGATGCTGCAGCTACTTGATCTTTATTAAGGAATGTTGTTATGAAGCCACTTCCCCAAAGAAGAGCTGGTTTTACATCTTTATATTGAATAACTACTGTTTTGTCATCTTTTTTAGTAATACCTGAGATTTTTTCAGCTTTACCTTCGTGATAATCTTTTAATCCTTCTATTGTTTCAAATTCGCTCTTATAACGAATATTATCTTTATACTTAGGGTTAGCCATAAGTTCGTATGTTGCGATAATATCGTCCGCAACTACGTCTTGATTATTACTCCATTTTAAATCTTTACGAATAGTAAGTGTTACCTGTTTTTTATCTTTATCTAAATGGAACTTAACAGGTGCGTCTTCATCATCCTCTTTTAATTTATATGAATGATCAAAAGCGAATGTGTGTGCCATAGTATCTTCCATTACTGCATTGTCTGTTGCTTGTAGGTGAAATACTGGGTTAAACATACCTGTTAGTGGATCAGCACTTAAGATACCAACTTTTAGCACAGAATCACTTACTGCACTTCCACCGTTATCAATAGATGTTTTAAATTCTACCGCAGGTTTCCCATCTTTTGATGATTTTGATGATGTTGAACATCCTGCAAGAATGATTGATAGTGCCATTGCTGAACTGAATACTTTTAAAAATTTATTTTTCTTCATTTTTCCTCCAATATAACTCTAGTTTGTTGATAATTAAAAATAACAAAATTTAAGACGAAGTATCCTTGCTACATTAAAGTACGATACTTCGCCTTAAATCTATGTAAAATAGTAGCTCTACATATTTTATTAAGAATATGAGTATGACTTAAAAATTATAATTTCAGAAAGATTGATTTTATAAAGCCATCCCATCAAAGTTTAATAATATCTAAAAAACTTTTTAAAAGTAAATTTAGATATTACTAAACTCCTGCGTCTATGAGTTCTCATATAAACTTTTTTAAAATTTAATATTTTGGGTTATCCCCTCGTTAATTAATTCTCTATTTAAAAAGTTATATCTATTTTTTAATTAATATTTCTATAATATAAACTGTATATTTATATTTTCAAAGTTGAGAGGGCTTCAATCAAAATATTCTATGAAATTCTAATTTTCCATCCCTCTCAAAATTAATTGAAAATAAAATGAAATATAAGTTTATTAGGGGGAAATTCAACTAAGTGCCCTTAGCCAAATCTCATTCCTAAACTAAATTAATTTTTTGCTGGTGCATCAGCTGTTAACTCTAAACTGTAAACATTTTGTTCACCAGTTTTTAGTTTCGCTAAATCAAGTGTTTTAACACGTTTGTTAACCCATGTCATTTGTTGTTGCCAGCTGAATGGTAACCAAGCAGCTTCTTCTCTGAATTGTTTATCGAATTTTTGATATGCTTCTTTAAGTTTAGCATCATCAAACATATCACTACTTCCCATTGCATCTAATGATTTTTGTAGTTCTTCAGTTGTGTAACGTTGTAAGTTAAGTGGTGAAGTTTTTCCTACTAATCCACTTGGGTCAGGGTTACTTCCTAATCCCCAAGCTCCTTGGAAGATGTCGATTCCTGGATCATCTGCTTGTACACGTTGAGACCAGTCTTTAGATGACATAAGTTTTCCATCTACTAATTTAACATCTAATCCTACTTCTTTCCAAGATTTAACGAATGTATCAGCTAATGTTTGGTCGAAATCTTGACCTACGTTACGGATAGCGAAGTTGAATGTAAGTTTTTTACCGTTTTTATCTTCTCTTAATCCGTCTCCGTCAGTATCTTTAAGTCCTGCTTCATCAAGAAGTTTTTTCGCTTTTTCTACGTTCTTAGTATATTTTTCACCGTCTTTGTTGTGGAACATTTTAACGATTGGTGGATAGAATCCAGAACCAGTTGGTGTGAAACGTAATCCTTTATAGATTTTTTCATTGATTTGATCCCAGTCTACTGCATATCCAAATGCTTGACGCACTCGTTTATCTGCAGCTTTTGCGTTTGGATCTACTTCTACTTCACCTTTTTCTTTGTTGAATTTACCTAGTTTGAATCCAACATAAGAGATATAGTAATCAGATTCTCCTAAGATTGTTCCGTTCTTAGCGTCTTTAGTACCATCCCAGATACCTGTAGTTAAACTATCCATTAAGTCTACATCACCGTTTTTAAGAACAGCACTTGCTTGAGCTGGTGATACTACTTTGAATTGGATTTCTGGAATTTTCACTTCAGATTTTTTGTAGTAATAGGGGTTAGCTTTCGCTAATACACTTTCCCCGTTTACTACTTTATCTAAATAATATGGTCCATAAGATAATGGTTTTTTGTTTAAGTCTGCTTCAACAAATTTAGTGAAGTCTTTTGATGCAGCTTCTACTTGAGCCTTGTTTAAGAATTCTCCGATGAATCCATTACCCCATAATAATGATGGCTTAATTTCTTTATACTTAAGTACTACTGTTTTATCATCTTTTTTAACTACACCAGAGATGTTTTTAGCTTTTCCATCATGGTACTCTTTCATACCTTCGATTACTTCGTATTCATCACTGTAACGAACGTTTTCTGTATACTTAGGATTCCCCATAAGTTCATAAGTCGCAACGATATCATCTGCTTTTACATCTTCTCCATTACTCCACTTAAGATCCTTATGGATAGTTAATGTAACTTCTTTTTTGTCACGATCTACGTGGAACATAACCGGTGCTTCTTTATCATCTTGTTTTTGACGGTTTGCATCGTCAAGTGGGAACGCTCCTGCCATTGTATATTTCATTACATCATAATCTGTTGATTGTAAATAAAATACTGGGTTAAACATCCCTGTTAGTGGATCTGCAGAAGCAATACCAATTTTAAGTTGTTGGCCACTAAGTGCATTTCCACCATTGTCTACAGCTGTCTTGAACTCGACAGCAGCTTTGCTTCCTTTAGAATTGTTACTTGCGCTTGAGCATCCTGCAAGTAACATTGTGAGAGCCATAGCTGAACTAACTACCTTTAACATTTTTTTCTTTTCCATTATCTTATCCTCCATGCTGTATTACATACAGCCTTTCTTTAAAATATTTATTTTTAGCAATTATAACAAAAAATCTCATACTAGTCAAGTAATTGTCAGAAAATTTTACAATGTTTTTTTAATTTTCACTGAAATAAGATTTTATATTTACCAGAAATCTAAATCTAACACTTGAAATTTATGTAGTAACACACGAAATTTAAGTTTATTTTACTATGATAATCAAGATTTTTATTTTCAAACTTATTTATTTAACATCTTTTAAATTATAATTCTATAACAATGAAATTGGATATTATTTGTAAATAATATTTTATAAATAATAAAGGTCATGTAGAAAATCTCTACATGACCTTTAAAATTATAATCTTTGTCTAGCATCTAAACTACGTCTTAATGCTCCACCGATAGAGTTGATACATAATACGATAATTAAGATCGCAAGGGCTGCTGGCAGCCAGATGTACATTTTGTTAATAAGTACGTCTGCATCTTTTGCATAAGATAACATAGTACCGATACTTGGTGTTCCTGCTGGAAGACCGAATCCAAGGTATGTTAAACCTACCTCGATACCCATATTAGCCGCTAATGATAGCGTAGCTTCTACGATAATGATAGAACTAATGTTAGGTAAGATGCCTTGTAACATGATTTTCCAATCAGGTGTTCCCATTGTTTTTGAAGCTAATACGTAATCACGACGTGATTCTGATAAAGCTTTACTACGTACTAAACGAGTAGAACTCATCCATGCAAATGCTGATAAGATCAAGATGAACAGCACAAGACCGTAATCACGTTTGATACTTACGAATACGATAATTACCATTAAAGTTGGGATAATTACCATAAAATCTACTAAACGCATCACAATATTATCGACACGTCCACCGTAATATGCAATAACTAATCCTACTGCAGTACCAAAACCAATAGTTATAACCGTTACTGCTACTGCGATAAGAATAGAGTTAAGCATTCCCATCATTAGCCATCCAAAAACTGAGTGGCCACCTACATCTGTTCCCAGTAAGAATCCATCTTCACCAGGTTTTAAGAAAATATTTAATAAATCTACATCAAAGTAAGTGCTATATACACCACTGACACGGATATAAATATTGAAAAGTACTACAAACACTAAAATTGCACTTAGTGTAACTAGGGCTGTAAGCGCCCCTTTGTCTTTTTTAAACTCACGAGCTACAACTGAAAATCCAGAAGGAGTTTTAGTTATAACTTTTTCTTCTTTTGCTTTTGTCATTGTTCAACTTCCTCCTAGTCCAATTTAATACGTGGGTCTACAATCGCCATAATAATATCACTTAATGTACTACCAAGCAGTGTTAAGAATCCAGAGAATAACATTAATGTTGTAACAACACTATAGTCTCTATCTTGAATACTTTGGTAGAACAGTTGCCCCATTCCTGGGTAACCGAAGATTGTTTCTACGAAGATACCACCACTGAATAATCCAGTAATAGAGAATCCGAAGAATGCTGCGATTGGTAAAATAGAGTTTCTGAAGATGTGTCCTGAGTAAACTTTTTTAACTGGTACACCTTTAGAACGAGCTGTTTTTACATAGTCACTTTGTTTCGCATCGATAACTTCATTACGTAAATATTGGACAGTCGATACTGTTGATAATAACGCTAAACAGATACCTGGTAAAACTAAGTGTTGCAGTTTATTGATATAGTATGAAAATGTTCCTGGATCAAGGTTAACATCTACAGATCCACTTGTTGGGAACCATCCTAAACCAAAACCGAACAATGCAATCATGAATAAGTATAATACGAATGATGGAATCGCTAGGAAGAAGAAGTTATAAAAGTTTACGAATTTATCGAATTTAGAACCATTATAACGTCCTGCATACATCCCCATAGGAATAGCAATCGCATACATGATTACCGCTGTAAATAATGACAGGTTAAATGTATTAAAAATTCTTTCTCCAAGAAGTGTTCCTACTGATTTACCAGTAGTATAACTTAGTCCGAAATCTCCATGCATGAAGTTTTTCAGCCAAGTTAGATATTGTTGATACCAAGGCTCATAGAATCCACTCGCTTGACGAATAGCTTCAATTTGCTCTTGAGAAATTTTTGGGTTTTCTGCTAAACCACTGAATGGGTCCCCAGGCATAAGTTTAGCTAGACCAAACACTAGTACACTAAGGATGAATAACTGTGGTATCATTACTAAAAATCGTTTTAAAACTACTTTCCACATTACACTTCTCCTCCTTTCATTGCTACATAGTGTGTTTCTGTTAATTTCTTAAGTGGATATACTCTTCCATCTTTATCGAAGTAATCGTTATAATGTTTTTGATATTCTTCTTCAACAGCTTTTCTTATTTCTTTTACTTCTTTAGCTTTGTCTAAGTTAGTACTTGGAATAGCCGCAATAAGACGTTTTGTATAAATGTGTTGTGGATTATTATAAATATCTTCACGTGTTCCACGCTCTACGATTCGACCACGGTACATGATATAAATATAATCACACATATGTTTAACAACCCCAAGGTCATGAGAAATGAATAGGTAACTTATATTAAAGTCTTTTTGAATCTTCTTCATGAAGTTTAAAACCTGTGCTTGAACCGAAAGGTCAAGAGCTGATACTGGTTCGTCAGCTACGATTAGACGAGGATTACATGCAATCGCACGCGCAACCCCGATACGTTGACGTTGTCCACCTGAGAATTCAAATGGATATTTGTACATAGCTTCTTCACCCATACCAACGATGTTTAGAAGTTCTAACACACGTTTTTTAGTATCTTCTTCAGATAAGTTATCAAAGTTACTAATTGGCTCTGCGATAATATCTATAATACGTTTCTTAGGATTTAAACTAGACATTGCGTCTTGGAAAATCATTTGAACATCGCGATTATATTTAAGTTTTTTACGGGCTGCTTTCTTAGTAACATCTTCTTCTTTATAGATAATTTGTCCATCAGTTGCTTTTTCTAAACCTAAAACAACTTTACCTACAGTAGTTTTTCCACTACCACTTTCTCCTATTAACCCATACGTTTTCCCAGCTTCAATCTCAATATCAACACCATCTACCGCGTAAACATGGTCTTTAATTGTATTGAAAAATCCACCACGAATAGGATAATGCACTTTTAGATTTTCAACTTTAAGCATTGTTTTCCTCCCCTTCAAATTCAAAGTTTCTGTAACATGTACAACGTACATGGTGTCCTTCTTCTACTTCATGTAGAGTCGGATTATGTTCGTGATGTTCGTCTTTAAGCCAAGGAATACGATCAGCAAAACGACATCCTTGTCTATCTAAAGTTTTTAAAGATGGAACCATCCCTTGAATAACGTAAAGTTCATCACTAGCATCTTCATCATCAAGTTGAGGAATACTACGTAATAAACTACGTGTGTAAGGGTGCTGAGGATTTTTAAAGATTTGCTCCGCAGTTCCAATCTCTACCACCTCACCAGCATATAATACAGCCACTCTATCCGCCATTTCAGCAACTACCCCAAGGTCATGCGTAATCAGGATAATTCCGGCTTGCATTTCTGATTGAAGCCCTTTAACAAGGTCTAAGATTTGCGCCTGGATTGTAACATCTAGAGCTGTTGTTGGTTCGTCCGCGATAAGAACACTTGGTTTACAACTCATCGCCATCGCTATCATTACACGTTGACGCATACCACCAGATAATTCATGTGGATACTGTTTTGCACAACGTTCAGGATTTGGAATACCAACTTGTGTTAATAATTCAATAACACGTTTTTGTCTTTCTTCTGCACTTAATTCAGTATGATAAATTAGAGCCTCTTCAATTTGTTTCCCAATTCTGTGTAGTGGGTTTAATGAAGAAAGCGGATCTTGGAATATCATCCCAATATCTTTTGTTCTAATTTTATTCATTTCATCTTCTGTTAAATCTAGTATGTTTTTCCCTTTGAAAATAATTTCTCCAGTAGACTTCGTTAGATTTTCATTGTGAAGACGCATAATTGTTGTCGCTAATGTCGACTTACCACAACCACTTTCTCCAACGATAGCCAAAACTTCGTTTTTATAAAGGTCTAAACTAACTTTATCAACAGCGTTAAAATAATCATCTTTGATTCTAAATGCTGTCTCTAGATTTTTAATCTCTAATAGTTTTTCCATTCGCCTATCTCCTTCCAATAACATTACTCAATAAATTAATACAATTTTAAACTTTATTTCATTTATTTTCTTTTTTATCTTATTTTATTATAAATCATAACTTATTTTGTTATCTGTAACTTTTTTCATTAATCATAACTTTTTAAAAAACTACATAATACTATATTATAAAATTTTTAGAAAAAAAGCAATAAAAAAATAAAAATTTGGCACTAAAAAACTAGAATTTTCTGAATATTTACAGAAAAGCCTCTCATTTTCATATAAAAATTACTCAATATAACAACTCATTTTATATAGTAGAAAAAAAATAAGATCAACTTCTAAAGATAATTCTTTGAGGGACATTTTTTATAAGTTGACCTTATTTCTTATTATATTTCTATTATCTTAGTTGGAATTACTGGATCAGTATCCATTATAATTATTTTATCATTACAATCGATAGTTTTATCAGCTTCTAAAACGCAATCTATATCCTTATGTTTAAGAGTCATGTCCGCTGCCATACGAGCTAATTCCTTCGTATTGTTTTGCTCACTTAGGTGGGCTAAGAAGACATTTCTCGTATTATCTCCTACTATTTTCGTTAAATAATTGGCAGAGTCTGTATTTGACAAGTGCCCCATATCTGATAGAATACGCTGTTTCGTCGTCCACGGATAAGGTCCACTAAGCAGAACATTCTCCTCATGATTACTCTCATAAACAATTGTATGAGAGTCCTTCACATAATCAATCATCTTGTCAGATACATATCCCGTATCCGTAAGAATACTAACCCTTTTTCCATCACACTCAAAAGTATAAAATTGCGGATTAATCGCATCATGACTAACTCCAAAACTATTAACTACCACATCATCAAAAATTTTACTTTCCTCTTTTTCAAAATGAAACTTAAGATCCGAACTGATTTCACCACATTTCGTCATATTCTGCCAAGTAAGGGCATTGGCATATACAGGAATATTGTACTTTCTCGCTAGTACCCCTACTCCTTTAATATGGTCAATATGCTCATGTGTTACAAAAATTGCATTTATATCTTTAATATCTCGCTCAATTTTCGCTAAGTTCTCTACTACTTTTTTCCCAGTCAGTCCAGCATCTACTAAACATCTAAAATTATTGTGCTCTATATAGATACTATTTCCACTACTACTGCTGGCTAATACCGATAATTTCAAATTGCACCTCCATACCTGATTTTTTCACTTTTCTATTATATCACTTTTACAGCGGTTTAGGTAGAAAGAACTATCGCCTTGAACATTCCTAATCATCTCTTAATATATTTTAAGTAAACACTCCTTTAGAATCTTGTTACAATAGGCTACTCCTGTAAATTGTCAGAAAAATTTAAAAAATTACAAAAAAAGACTTGCATTCTAAAAAAATAATGTGTATAATGAATACAACAAAACGAAAAGGAGGAACTACAAATGAAACAAACAACAACTTTAAAATCTTGGCAAAACTGGCGTAGATAATGTTGTGTGTATGTTTTTATGACGTAGACGCAACTTTAGTGTACTCTAAAAAGTGTCTATGTCGGCTGTAGAAAAATCGTTTTAAATTTTGCAAAAGGGCCGTATAGAATTCTATACGGTCTTTTCTTTTTGGGGTAAAACAAAAAAATTATACAAATCTTATAAACCATTCGAAAGGAAATAAACAATTATGACAAACTTAGAAAATAACTTAAACAACTTAAAAGGATACTTTGGAGAATTTGGGGGAAGCTTCGTACCTGAAGTTGTACAAAAAGCTCTTGATGAACTAGAAGCAGCTTATGATAAATACAAAGATGATGAAGAATTTTTAGCAGAATATGCTCATTACTTAAAAGATTACTCAGGACGTGAAACTCCACTATACTTCGCTGAAAGTTTAACAAACCACCTTGGAGGAGCAAAAATCTACCTTAAACGTGAAGATTTAAACCACCTTGGAGCACACAAACTAAACAATGTTATCGGACAAATTTTACTTGCAAAACGTATGGGTAAAAAGAAAGTTATCGCTGAAACTGGAGCAGGTCAACACGGTGTAGCTACAGCTGCTGCCGCTGCCAAGTTCGGTATGGAATGTGAAATCTACATGGGAGCTCTTGATGTAGAAAGACAAAGATTAAATGTATTTAGAATGGAAATGCTTGGAGCAAAAGTTCACGCAGCTCAAGAAGGAGAAAAAACTCTTAAAGAAGCTGTTGACGCTGCATTCAAAGCATGGATTGAAAACATCGACGATACTTTCTACGTACTAGGATCTGCAGTAGGACCTCACCCATATCCTACTATTGTAAAAGACTTCCAAAAAGTTATCAGCCAAGAAGCAAAACGTCAAATCCTAGAAAAAGAAGGTCGTCTACCTGACTTAGTAGTAGCTTGTGTAGGTGGTGGTTCTAACGCAATCGGTGCTTTTGCTGAGTTCATTCCTCACGAAGAAGTAGCATTACTAGGAGTTGAAGCCGCTGGACGTGGTCTTGATACAGACCGTCACGCAGCAACACTAACACTTGGTACTGTCGGTGTTGTTGATGGTATGAAAACTTACGCATTATTCAACGAAGATGGTTCAGTAAAACCTGTTTACTCAATCTCTCCAGGATTAGACTACCCAGGTATCGGACCTGAGCACTCATTCCTAAAAGATGCAAAACGCGCTGAATACGTAAGTGCAACTGATGATGAAGCTGTTGATGCTTTACTTCTATTAACTAGAACAGAAGGAATTATCCCTGCAATCGAAAGTTCACACGCTCTTGCAGAAGTGATTAAACGTGCTCCAAAACTGGATAAAGATAAAGTAATTATCGTTAACGTATCTGGACGTGGGGACAAAGACGTAGCCGCAATTGCAGACTACTTAGAAAATAGAAATAAATAACAACAAAACATCGCATACTAGCTTTTCTAATATGCGATGTTTTTTTCAAAAATTACACCTTTATAACATTAAATTTATAAGTAAAAATTACTATAATTAACAAGTTAAAAACACTGATATATCAACCCTTGTAAATAGTTGATTATCTATATTTAATTTGATATAATCAAAGTCGGAGAGAGAAGTTGGAGAGTGTAAAGCTTCCGGTATGGATGGTGGCTACTTTTCTATGGAAGGAGATGGTGCTTATGCTCATAAGTAACAGAATCTGGAAGAAAGGAGTAGCAAGTTGTCTGCGTTTGAAATTATACAAACTATTATAGGTGTAAATCTTTTGATTTCAACTGTAGTTGGTGTATGTATCTCAGCACTTAAAAGAGACAATAAAAAATAACCATCTTTATACTTTGACCGGTTAAGATGATTATTTTTTATAATTCTTAATTAGAGTCACCGTCTTTAAAACGGCTCTCTCTTTTATAGCTTTATTCTAACATAAAAAAATATATAACGCAATAAATAATATCAAAACATCGCATACTAGATTTTCTAATGTGCGATGTTTCTTTTTTATTATTTTTTAAATTTTTTATGTAATTCTGTATAGAATAATAATCCTATTAACGTTAAGGCTATTCCTCCCATAGCTAATGATGTTTGTGAGATTAAAGTACTTACTAAAGTATAAACTCCACCAAGAATAGCTATTATAGGAACAATCGGATATAACGGAACTCTATATGGTCTTTCTAATTTTGGTTCTTTTTTACGTAGTATAATTACCGCAAGGAAAGTTGCTGTGTAGAAGAACCACATTACGAATACTAATAGGTCTGTTAACATATCAAAACTACCAGTTAACATCATTAAGAATGCTATTACTAGAAGTAATAATCCCGCATTGACAGGAACAGCACCTTTGTTTAACTTCGTCCATACATTTTTAAATGGAATCTGTTCACTTTTTGCCATTGCATAAGGCACACGAATCCCAGCCATCGAGAATCCGTTAATCGCTCCATATACACTAATCAATATACCAATTGTGATAATTTTACCACCAATACCACCGAACAACTTAGCAGCTACTTCACTGGCTACAGTTTGATTACCTGCAACATGATCTAATGGTAAAGTCATAAGGTAAGCTACATTTATAAGTACATATACAACCATAACAACCGCAAGCCCTAGGAAAATCGCTCTTGGTAAATCTTTTTTAGGATTTTTCATCTCTCCTGCCATACTTCCTACGTTAGTCCACCCTTCATAGGCAAACATCGCAGCAAGCAAAGCTCCTCCTAGTCCACTAGCAAACGAAATATCTTTCCCCGCTTCTATAGGGAATAATTGCAACGGTTGTGAGTCAGTTTGAAATAATCCAAATGCAATAATTACTATTAATGGTATCAATTTACAAATAGTAGCTACAGTCTGAATCGTTCCTCCGATTTTCCCACCTAAAAAGTTTAGAAACATTAACGATGCTGCTGCAGCAATGGCTATAGGAAGATGCCAAGTCTTATCTAAGTTTAATAAATTTAAAACTTGTGTAGAGAAGATAACCGCAAGAGCCGCTATCATCGCAGGGAAATAAATCACCGACTGAGCCCATCCTAATAAGAATGCTGCAGTTTTCCCATAAGTTCTTTCTATCCAAACGACCATCCCACCAACTTCAGGAATAGATGCCGCAAGTTCCGCAACGGTAAGACCTGCACAAATAGTAATAATACCAGCAAGCACCCAAGCAAGTAACCCTAAGCTCATCGTCCCTGTAGTTTTATAAATAACAGCAGCTTTAAAAAATACACCTGCTCCTATTACTGAGCCTATTACCGTCATAAAAGCCGGCATAAAGCCTATCGTCCTTTTTAGTTCATTCATTAAATAATCTCCTTATTTTACAGATTTTTTATACCTAATTATAACCTTTTATACACTAAAAAGAAAAAAGAAAAGACTCAAAATTTGAATTTTTTGAATCTTACTTCTAGTTCATTAAAAATAACACTTTTCTAAATATATAATTAAATTTTATATATTTATATTTTATTTATTTTGTATACGATAATTATTTCCATTGTAATTGTCATTTTCGTGTAATTCTTACTATTATTAACAATATTAAAATAATAATATTAATTCCTTAAAATCATTGATAATCACTAATTAATCTGATATAATCAAAATCGGAGAGAGAAGTTGGAAATTATAATACTTTCTACAAAGATGGTGGCTACTTTTTTACGAAAGGAGTTGGTGCTATGCTCACATACACTGAAAACTTGAAGAAGGGAGTAGCAAGTTGTCGGCATACGAAATTGTACAAACAATTATTGGAATAAACCTTTTAATTGTTTCAATAGTTAGTGCATGTATTATGGCATTAAAAAAAGACAATAAAAAATAACCATCTTTAAAACTTTGAACGGTTAAGACAGTTATTTTAAACTATAATTAATCAGAGTCACCGTCTTTAAAACGGCTCTCTCTTTATAATTTTATTTTAACATAAATATAAAATAAGTGCAATGAATAAATAATACTACAACTAATTTTATGAATAGTCATCTTAGATACACAAAACACACCACATACTAGATAATCTAATATGTGGTGTTATTATATTTTATATTTTCTACTTCCCAAATAATAATTTGAAGAAGTTTAATTTTTGACCATATCTTAATGTTGCTAATCTATATACTTTAACACTTGCAAATGCTACAAGTAATGTAGTTACAGCTAATATACCATAAGATAATCCTAATTCTTGGATAGATACATTGCTTATTGCATAGCGCGTAAACATTACAAAATATGATGTGAACGGAACATATGATAAAATCTCTGCAAGTTTAGTGTCTCCTGTTGACCCCATAATATAGTAGTTCACAAAGAATGCACCCATAAATGTTAACATTGGTACAGTTATCGCTCCGTTGACATCCTCAATTTTACTAACTAATGATGCGAATGCCGCATACATGAACATAAACATTACAAAGCCAGTTAAAGCAAACAGTAATCCGACACCAAGGACTTTCAAGTCTACATTTTCTATAATATGTTTAATATTATCGCTATATCTAGAACCATTAATTTTTAGACCTGCAAATAAACCACCTATGATTAAACCCATTTGAATAAGTACTGCAACCGATAAAGCTAGTACTTTTCCTAAAATTAACGTTCTAGGATTTACAGTAACTACTAATAATTCCATAGCTCTATTACTTTTTTCTTTAACAACATTTGTCGCAACTACACTACCGAATTGAATTACTGTCATATAAACGATGAATGTAAGAGCATAAACTACTACAACATTTATTACTTGAGTTTGAGCATCAGAATCTCCACTTACATTTACAGGAGTCGGTTGTGGAAGATGTGCTTTTACGTTAGTTACTTTATCATAATCTAAACCATTTTGTTTATAGACTAATTTTTCTACATTTTTTCCAAAAGCTTCTTTAAATTCACTGTTACCTTTACTAAAAATAGATTGTCTAGATAAATACTCATAACTATCTTTAGTTAAAACGATACCCTCATCTAATTTTTTAGCTTTAATGTCTTTTTCTAAATCCTCTTTACTATCATATTTTTTAGCTTCTTTTAGATCATCTAACTTAATATTTGCATCTTTTACAACATATGCACTACGATTGAAATTATCATTGCTCTCACCTTTAAAAAGATTACTGTTCGCAATCGATGGTATGAATGTTATACCTATAGCTATAATGAAATATATTGCCATAATAACCTTTGTTGATGTTTTGGCAAAAAATTGTTTTAATTCAAAATTAAATACTGTACTAAAATTTTTCATAATTACTTACCTACCTGTTCTTTGAAAATCTCTTCTAACGTTGGTTTATAAAGTTTAAATTCTTCTATGTTAAACGTACTTCCAGCTAATCTTGCTAAAAGTTCTTTTTTAGCTCCCTCTTCTTTGAAATCAAGAAGCACTCCCTCTGGCACTAATGAATACTCAATATCTAGTGGCACAGCTTTAAGATTAGCAAGCAGTTCCTCTTTCTCAAAACCACTAACACTCAAGATCATTTTTCCATGTCCTAATTGTTTTTTAATATAATCTAAATTACCACTTAGAGTAATTTTCCCTTTTTCTAGTATATTAATATCCTCACAGAATGTTTCCACAACTGGCATTTGGTGAGATGAGAAAATAACAAGTTTATCTTTTTTAATAAAATCTGTAATTATTTCTTTCAGTTTAGATACATTCACCGGGTCTAGTCCACTGAATGGTTCATCAAAAACAAGAATATCTGGATCATTCATAACACTTTGAATAATTTGAATTTTTTGCGCATTCCCTTTAGATAAAGTTTTTAATGCTTGTTTACTATCCTCTAATTCAAAGTACTCTAACCATTTTTTCGCTTCTGTTTGCGCTGCTTTCTTCTTCATGCCTTTTAACATTCCAAAGTACGTAAGTTGATCTACTAGTCCAACACCATCATACATTCCACGTTCTTCTGGTAAATACCCAATTTTCACCTTACTGTGATCTAGAGGTTTTCCGTCTAGTAAAATCTCACCTTTATCAGGTTTAAATATATCTAACAGAATTCTAAAACTTGTAGTTTTACCACTACCATTTCGTCCAAGGTATCCGTTAGCTACTCCACTTTTCGCTGTGAAGCTAACACCTTTAAGAACCTTTTTATTACCAAAGCTCTTCTCTACATTTTTAAATTCTAAAATCATAATCCATGCCTCTCTTTCTAACTTTTTAAAAGTTAAATCCCCTTTTATTCATCATTATTTTTTATTTCTTTTGTTAACTTGAAATATTTTGGTATGAACATTCCAAGTCCACCTATACAGTAACCAAATATACCACCTATTAATCCACCTAGCAACATGGCTAACACATCAGGTATTCCACTATTAATTACCCATTTAATATTAGTAAAATACGATACCCCTATTATACTTATTAAAATAAACAAAACTATAAATCTTAACAATCTGTACCTGATAAATTCTAATTCCGTCTCGGTATCAGTATATATTGGATACGAACTCGAAGTTCCTTCAGCTAGCCTAAACAAATTATAAAATTGAAACTTATGAAGCTTCCAGCCACTTACTTTATAATACTCTTCTATCTCTGGTGTAAAGTCTTTGTCAAAGATAAACTTATATTGCTTATCGCTAGTCTCTGAGACTTTCTTCATTCTAATCGCCACTATAGCCTCTTTATCGTATTCATATCCTTGAGCAGCAAGATGATTCATTTTATCCGCTACTTTATCATAGCTTATAAATACCGGAACATATTTATACTTCATAAATTCAATCCTTTCTTCTCTTCAAAAATAAATATTTTATAAAGAATGCTATATTTACAGCACCTAGCCCTAGACCAAAGCCAAAAAACATACCTGTAATAAAATCTATTACTTCAGATGGCATTAAAAATTTATTTATAATATGCGCCACCAAAGCTATAAGAAAGCATCCTAACATGATTTTCGCATTAAATCTTATTCTATATAGCCACATGTATTCTTCGCTTAAATTATCTGTATATAATGTAGTTGCCGTAGGTTCACCACGTAGTATCTGCCAAAAAATACCATTTCTAACTACTTCCCAACCGTTAAATCTGTAAAAATCTTGACGTTCTGCATCGAACTTTTTATCATATACCAGTTCGTATTTATAATCGGTTCTTTCTCCTTTTTCTAATAAAATTAAGAACCCCAGAAACTTTTTAAAATGCCAGCCCTTTGCACTATATCTTTCTAACTTTCTCATGAGTCTTTTATTTGTTAAAGCAAAGGTATGTATCACCTTATAGCTACTCATTACTTCCACCACCTATAAACTTCTTAGCTACATCGAGTAAAAACTGTCGAAGTTTTAAATTTTTCTCCAAAACTTCCATACCCTTTGGAGTAATATGATATTCTTTTTTTGAATTATCGATTTCCTTATCTTCTATCCAGCCTACAGAAACCATCTTACCTAAAGTTGTGTACATTGTCGCAGGTCCAATAATAATATTATTATCAGTAATTTCTGCCACCTTTTGCATTATTAAGTATCCATGAATAGGTTCTGTTAAAGCTAGAAGCGTAAAAAATATACTATCCGTTAATTCGCCCGTTTCATAAGGGCTTAACTTTGCCATTTTATCCCTCCTAACTTAATTAGAGATACTCTTTTTATATATCCATCATCGATATATCTATCTTTGATGTAATTATATATCCATCATTGATATAAGTCAAGAGATTTTTTATTAATTTTCTCAAAAACTTCCAGTAGTTAATTCCTAAAGTAAATTACAATTTAAAGAAAACTGGAATTTAACCCAAAACAAATAACTTCTAATCACAAATCAAATACAAACGAACTAATTAATTCGGGGGGACTGACCCAAAAGTCCTAAAATTTAACAAAGTGTATATGAGAACTCATAGACGCAGTGATTTATTGATATCTAAATTCGCTTTATAAAAGCTTTTAGATATCTAATAAACTGTGCGAGTATGACTCAACAAATCTTGTTTCTCCAAAATCGCGATTTTTGAGTCACTCCCTATAACCTACTCTCCATAAATTATCCTTCAAGCATTCAGCGTTAAAAGTATTTTTAAAAATGAATTTATATATGTAGTAATATAAACTATAATATGATAGAATAATCCTATAAAATAAAATCTATAAAGTAGACTGTATTCGTCTATTTTACTCAAAGTTAAGGAGAGACAAATGACAAAATCACTAAAAAAATACTTAATGATTATTGCAACAGTTATTCTTTCGATAACTCTTGCTGCTTGTAGTACAGGCGCATCTAATGAGCAAATTATAAGTAAATCAATAGAAACATCTAAAAATCTAAAAAGTACTGACTTTGTAGCAACTAACAGTTCTGAAATCTTAGTTGGTGAACAAACTCAAACAGTTGAAAATACTGTATCAGGATCTCTTATTATCGATCCATTCGCAATGAAAGCTACTACAGAAGTAAAAGCTCAAGGTCAAAGCCAAACACTAGATCTTTACATTAAAGACGGTACTGCTTACGCAAAATCAACAGGACAAGATGAGTGGGTGAAAAGTGCAAACAACAATATCACCGCTCAATTCGAAAACCTTAAAAAAATTGCCAACTCTGATCAAATCTTAGATTTTTATAAAAAAATCTCTAAAGATTTTAAAAAGACAGAAGAAAATGGAAACTACGTTCTAACATATACTGGAAGTGGAGATCAATTTAAAGAGCTTATGGTAGCTATTGCTAATGCATCTTCTGGAAACGAAGTTAATGCTGAAGCCTTCAACAATGTAGAATTTAAAAACGTTTCAATCAAACTTGTAGTTACTAAAGACTTTACACCTGTAACTAACGAAGTTTCTATGGAACTTGCTACTAAAAACACATCAACTCCAACTACAATGAAAATCAAACAAAACATCAAATACTCTAACGTGAATAACGTTAAAGAAATCAAGCTACCTGATGGAGTGAAAAACGCTAAAGAAGTAGCGACTGATACTCAAAAATCAGAATAATAATATTGCCTACTTACTCGAATAGTAAGTAGGTTTTTTATTAATCAATTTTATATTTCTACAATTTAAAAATTAAGGTTAAATTTTTAAATACTTTATTTGAATATCTGAGTTTATGTAAATATATCCTTTCAGTTTACAACGCTCTTTTCATCTAGTATAATAATATGTACGATTAAAATATTAGGAGGTAATTTAAAATTATAATTATAGCGCCCGAACTAAGTTCTAAAGGTTAAATTGAATTTAGTTGACGAGGAAAAAAGTTATCGAAAATTCGGCGGATGCTTTTTCGGAACCAGAGAATTTCGTTAGATAATGTACAATGGGGTGTACCTTTGTATCTTTAGGAACGTAGTGACGACAAGATACTTAGGTACAGCGTATGCAACAGCAACTTAGTTTTTAAGGAAGAATGACGCTAAAAACTTTAGTTGCCACTGCTGGGGTGTACTTTACTATTTCTAGGAACAAAGTGACGACGAAATAGTTAGGTGCAGCGTATGCAACAGCAACTTAGTTTTTAAGGAAGAATGACGCTAAAAACTCTAGTTGCCACTGCTGGGGTAAATCTTAATATTTCTAGGAACGAAGAGACGACGAAATATTTAGATATAGCGTATGCAACAGCAACTTAGTTTTTAAGGAAGAATGACGTAAAAAACTTTAGTTGCCACTGCTGGGGTGTACCTTTGTATCTTTAGGAACACAGTGACGACGGAATATTTATGATAGATAAAAGTATAATATTTCTCAATGTATGTTAAATCATACCTAGTCGCAGTGGTTTATTGATTTCAAAGTTCGCTTTAAAAAGCTCTTTTGAAATCTAATAAACTGTGCGGGGGCGACTTGACAAAATCGATTTCTTCGAAATCACGATTTTTAAGTCGCTCCCACAGCGTATGCACCATCTAAGGAACGTAGTATTAGATATAATCACCCTTCAAAATCATTATCACCTCTCTATAGGCTCATTATGTCTTCTTTTAAGATTTACATAAACTCGAAGGAGTATATTAAACTCAATGAAGTATAATATTTTTGAGCATAGGTATAAAACTTTATAGTACTTTCTATAAAAAATAAATTAAATAAAAAAGCGAGGAATTTTTAATATGTGTGGAATTGTAGGATTTGTTGGAGAAGCAAATGGAGTTAAATTTTTAATTGATGGACTTAGCAGCCTTGAGTACCGTGGATACGACTCAGCTGGTATCGCTGGTGTTGTTAACGGAGAAGCTAGCGTTACTAAGTCTGTAGGTCGCATTAAAAATCTAGAAGCCCTAATCCCTGAAGGACTTCACCTAGAATTAGGTATTGGTCATACACGTTGGGCTACTCACGGTGGAGTTAACACAACTAACTCTCACCCTCACCAAAGCTTCAACAAACGTTTTATTTTAGTTCATAATGGAGTTATCGAAAACTTCCAAGAACTTAAAGAAAGATTTTTCAAAGGTGTAGAACTTGTTTCTGAAACTGATACTGAAGTTATCGTTCAATTAGTACAGGTTTATAGTGACCGTGGTCTTGACACTAAAGAAGCTTTCAAAAAAGCTGTATCAAAACTTCAAGGTTCTTATGCACTTTGTTTAATCGATACTGAAGATAAAGACACATTATATGTAGCAAAAAATAAGAGTCCACTTCTTATCGGACTAGGAGAAGAAAATAAAAACTATGTTGGTAGTGATGCTTTAGCAATGATTAAATATACTAACAACTTCTTAGAAATCAACGATGGTGAATTTGTTATCGTGAAAAAAGATAGCGTAACTATCGAAGATAAAGAAGGTAATGTTGTAGAGCGTGAAAGTTTCTCAACTAACTTAAACGCTGGAGAAATCGATAAAGGTATCCACGAACATTACATGATTAAAGAAATTCATGAGCAAGTAGGAGCTATGCGTAACATCATCTCTCACTACTTCGATGGACATGATGTTAATATTGACAGCGAAATTATTAACAATGTAAAAGATGCTGATAGATTATACATTATCGGATGCGGTACAAGTTACAACGCTGGTTTAGTAGGAAGAAATTATT
Organism: Gemella sp.; assembly: GCF_057272915.1. Taxonomy (NCBI): domain Bacteria; kingdom Bacillati; phylum Bacillota; class Bacilli; order Caryophanales; family Gemellaceae; genus Gemella; species Gemella sp. Next base: position 71,120 of record NZ_DBHIUF010000001.1, on the reverse strand, counting down.
TTGAAAAATGGGCTGGTATTCCTACAGAGGTACACTTAGCATCAGAATTTGCTTACAACGTACCATTATTATCTAAAAAACCAATGTTCATCTTCCTTTCTCAATCAGGAGAAACAGCTGACCTTCGTGCCGTACTTACAAAATTACGTAGCGTAAGTGCAGATTATAAGTTCTTAGTACTTACTAACGTTGATGCTTCAACTTTATCTCGTGAGTGTGATTACACATTATTACTTCATGCAGGTGTTGAAATCGCCGTTGCCTCTACTAAAGCATACACTGCTCAAATCGCAACATTAAGCATACTAGCTTATGAAGTAGCTAAACAACTTTCTAAACAACCTAAATTTGATATCGAGCAAGAATTATCAGTAATTACTTCTGCAATCGAATCAATTTTAGATGATACAAAAACTATCAAAGACTTAGCTAAAAACTTATTCACAGAGCGTAATGCATTCTATATCGGACGTGGAATCGACTACTATAGTGCATGTGAAGCAGCATTAAAACTTAAAGAAGTTTCTTACATTCAAACAGAAGGATTTGCCGGAGGAGAATTAAAACACGGTACTATCGCTCTTATCGAAGAAAGAACACCTGTTGTAGCTCTTATCACAAGCGCTAAACTAGATTTAAACACACGTAGTAACGTAAGTGAAGTAGCTAGCCGTGGTGCTAATACTCTAATTATTACATTAGAAAAATTAGCTCGTAAAGGTGACTACGCTATCCCTAACGTAAACGAAGATCTTGCTCCAATCGCAAGTATCGTAGTTACACAACTATTCGCATACTACGCAGCCTACACTAAAGGACTAGATGTCGATAAACCACGTAACTTAGCTAAATCAGTAACAGTAGAATAATTTTAAAAATAAAATATTTGAGCAGCTCTAGAAAATTATTTCTGAGCTGCTTTTATCTATTTTTTAAAAAAAGTTAAACCTTTTCACTTTACAACCTAGCAACTTCGGTTTATAATAAACGTATAAATAATAAATTTAATTATCTTCGGGGCAGGGTGAAATTCCCGACCGGCGGTCAAAGTCCGCGAGCGCAAGCAGATTTGGTGAAATTCCAAAACCGACAGTACAGTCTGGATGATAGAAGATATAGAATAAATAAACTTACACATACAGTACATTACGTATGTATATTTGCTGTACTTCGCTTAAGTGTAACGCTTATTTTTCATACCTTTCAGTCCCGCTTTAAAATTTTTAAAGTGGTGTTTTTTATATCTAACGTGATTTAGAATACACCTTTTTAAGAATAATATTGCGGCTATTTTATTGCCTATGAAGATAGGAAAGAGGTTTTAAATGTATAAAAAAAATGTTCACTCACTAGTTTTGAGTGGTATGCTTGCAGTTATTGCTCTACTTCTATCTTTTTTTAGTTTTGCTGTGCCATTCTTGCCACCATTTCTAAAATTTGATTTTACGTTCATCCCGCTATTCATGGCGTTGTTATTATTAGGATATAAAGATGCTCTTTTAGTATCATTCTTAAAAAACTTCCTACACTTCGCTTTATTATCACATGAACCAATCGGATCGATTGCTAATATAGTAGTAGAATTCACTTTTATCAGTATCATCGTTCTTTTCTATAAAAAAGGTACTGCTAAGACTATTATTGGTGGAATCTTAGGAACACTAGCAATAACAGTATTCATGTCACTTCTTAACTACTTCGTATTACTTCCAGCATATGGATATATTATGAATCTAGCAGACATCGTGACTAATGTAAAAACAATCGTAGCTGTTGGTATCGTGCCATTCAACCTACTTAAAGGTGCCTTAGTAACATTCTTATTCTTCGTTACTAAGAGTGTTTATAAATCAATACCAACTAGTATTCGTAGCCGTTTCGCATAATAATATTGGATACTAATTAATTTAACCATGAAAAATCCTCCATTACATCACCTTACTGTAATGGAGGATTCCTTTTTTATTAATTTCCTAGGAAATACTTATCATAATTATTCAAGAAAATCCAAGTTAAGGGGGCAGAAAAATAAAAAAAATCATTTTCTGCCCCCTTAACTGCTATTTATTCAATAATTCATCCAGTTTTTCTGAATGTGATACTTCTTCTACATTCGTATCTTTCTCACTTATCACTGTATCGATATTTAATTTTTCATCATTATTAACTATTAGACGAGCATAGATTTTCTCTCCGACATTTCTAATACTCTCATAATCAATCTTATAATCTTTAATCTTCGCTTTTGCTGTAAATGCAAGTTTATCTTTTTCTAAAATTATTTTTTCATAAAAACCACGTGCATCAGCAGTCTTCACGACTCTAACAATCTCCTTATATTTAGGATTATTTTTCATATAAATAACGCCACCAACAGCTGCAATAAAAGTTATCGCTCCAAATATTTTCTTTCTCATTTAAACATTTCCTCCTTTTTTCTTCAACCAATTGGAGATTCTTAAACTCCCTTATTAGTAAACTTTTTTAGTTAACTTTTATATTATAACTTTTTAGACTTTTTTGCAATAGTTTTTTTAAATTCAATTTTATCAAACTCAAAACAACCTCAATTACCTTATTTTGCCATAATTGCCTATCAGTAAAATAAACATATTAAATCGCCTTTATACACCTTTTATTCCTAATCAATAATGGTTATCTGTAACAATTTATTAATACGTGTGTTTTAGTACAAAAAATGTTATAATTATACATGACTAGACTATTTAGAGAGGTTATAAAATGAGTAAAGCTATTTTAGTAATGACATATGGAACACCTGAAGAATATACATTCGAAGGTATAACAAAATTTTTCACAAATATTAGAAGAGGAGTCCGTCCTAACGACGAAGAAATCAATCTACTTTTAAAAAATTATCTTCGCATTGATGGTTCTCCCCTTCAAGATATAACACTTAAAGAAGTTGAACTTTTAAGAGAATCTGTAAAAGATGAATATAAAGTATACTTTGCCAATAAATTTTCTTCACCTTATATCCCTGATATAATTTCAAAAATGGAAGATGATGGTATAGAGGAATGTATTTGTTTAATTCTTGAACCACATTATTCATTCTACTCTATTATGGGTTACGAAAGATTTATTAAGAGTGATAAAATTAAATTCAATATAATAAAATCTTGGTACAAAGAAGAGAAGTTAATTGAATTCTGGGCAGATGAAATCAAAAAAATTATTACTGAAAAAGTAAAAGAAGATAGCTACAAGGTAGTTTTTTCTGCACACAGCGTACCCGAAATTGCTTTAAAGTATAATGATCCATATGTAGATCAGATTTTTGATATGACAAAACTTATAGCTGAAAAAATAGGTCTTGAAAAAGAAAACTATACGAATACTTGGCAAAGTGAAAGTGATATTGGGATGCCATGGATTAAACCTGATGTTCTCGAGTACTTAAGAGAGCAAGAAGAACATCCTAAGCATTATATATTTGTTCCACTTAGCTTTATAAGCGAGCACATCGAAGTTCTTTTCGATAACGATGTTGAATGTCGAGAACTTTGCGAGGAGTTTGGAGTGACTTATCATAGACCACCTATGCCGAACTACGATTCTCGTTTAATTGAGGCTCTTGTATCAACGATTGAAGCTAACAAAAACAATCCTTTTATTTCTCATAATCCAGAGAAAACAACATTTAATGAAATGGATAAACCAACAGGAGAAATGCCAGACTTCGTTAAAGCAATGTTAGCCAATAAAAAAGATGGTGAAAAACCTGAAATGCCAGACTTCGTTAAAAAAATGCTAGCTAATAAAAAAGATGGTGAAAAGCCTGAAATGCCAGACTTCGTTAAAAAAATGCTAGCCAATAAAAAAGATGACGAAAAGTTAGAGATGCCAAATGTCGTTAAAAAAATGTTAGCTAACAAAAATACTAATACAAAAATTAAAATCCTCCATCTTATAAAAAAGATAATAAGTAGAAAATAAAACTGAATAAATTTTTTCCAAAATTAAAATAAAACTCTGTTACCTTCTTTCCAGTAGCAGAGTTTTTAAATTGCACAAAATATATAAACTTATTGTAACTCTACCTATGAATATCATTTTAATAAACTATATATTATTTTACTATTTATACTATATTCTAAAGTATAAATTTATGCTTACATATAAATATAAATGTAATATTACGATAATCTATAATTTTAAATTAGCTAAATTTTATTTTATATTTAGTTTAAAAATTCACTCTTTTATGTTATAATAAAAGTGAAAATTAAAGGAGGACTAACTTTTATGAAAAAAAATAAAATTACACTAGCTTTATCGAGTATATTACTTTCTGTGTCTTTAATAGGATGCAGTAGTGGAGATGGCCTTAACCGTTCTGCAAAAGATGGAAAAGAAAACGAAGTAGAGAAAGCATCGATAAAATTAGTTAAAGCAACAAAAACAGGGGACTACAACCTAATCAGTGCAGACGAATTAAAAAAATCTATCGATAGCAAAGAAGACATGCTTTTAATTAACACAATTCCTGCAGATCGTTTTGAAAAAACAAAAATAAAAGGTGCTGTTAACGCTGGTCTACCTAAAGAAATGAAAGATTTGAAACCAGAAGAAAAAGAAGCATTCTTAAAAACATTAGGAGACAATAAAGATAAAAAAATAGTTATCTACTGCGGTTTTGTAGCCTGTGAAAGAAGCCACGTCGGTGCAGTATTAGCAAAAGAAGCAGGATACAAAAATGTCTATAGATTCCCGGGCGGAATTGCCGCATGGCTAGATGCAGGAAATAGCATCGATAAATAGTATAAACCCTTGCATCTGTGGATAATTATAAGGGTTTACCTCACTCTTGCAGTATATATTTTAGAATTTGTGGATAATTATGAGGATTTACTTCACAAACACTTTAAACAGATAAATTTTATAAAAAATTATTTTTGCTAAATCGACTCCCTTTTTTTGGCAAAACATGATTATTATTTTATCAAAAAACAATTTCGCCCTATAAAGAGGCAACTTTCTCCCGTTGCCTCTTTATTTTTTTCTTGTAAATTTGAAAATATCCCTTTTAAACAAAGGTACATTATCAAAGTACTCACCTTTATAAAAGGGATGACACTTTAACAGCCTCTTCACCGTTAAATACGTCCCTAAGAAAAAACCAAATCTCTTATAACTCTCTAAAGCATAACTTGAGCATGTAGGAGAAAATCTACACGTTGGTTTTGTGTAACGAGATATGTATCTCCTATATAAATTTATTAAAAATATGCACAATCTTGCCATCGATTCTACTCCTTTCATAAATAATTTTATCAACATAAAATGTTTATTTCAACTTATTCAACCAAAATCCCCAGCCTTCATCATAAATAATGATTATCATTTATAATTTTTCACCTCAGGAAACATTGATAAATCAACATTCTTTTTAGAGAATAATTCTCAATAACTTTTATGAGCTTATTAACTTTACATGAGAAATTCATAGTGCTATAATTTAATCATAAATTAAAAATAAAGGAGAAAAATTAAAAATGACACGTAAAACAGAATTAAACAAACTTGTTGCTAACTTAACAGTATTATACACAAAATTACACAGCTTCCACTGGTATGTAAAAGGACGTAGCTTCTACACACTACACGAAGTATTTGAAAACTACTATGACTACACAACAGAATCTTTAGACGAAGCAGCTGAAAGATTATTAGCAATCGGAGGTCGTCCAGTTTCTACACTTAAAGGTGCTTTAGAAATCGCAACAATCCAAGAAGCAACTGAAAAAGAAACAACTAAAGAGATGGTTGCAGCTGTATTCCACGACTTCGAATTATTAATCAATGATTTAACTCACCTTATGAGTGTAGCTGAAGAAGAAGGAGATCAAGGTACTTCTGACTTAGCATTAGGATTAAAAACTCAATTAGAGAAAAACGTTTGGATGCTAAAAGCTTACTTAGCAGACTAATATTAAAAAACTATTCATTGCTTTTATCGCAGTGAATAGTTTTTTCTTTATTTAAACACCTATCTATGAGCTATAACCTTTTCTATTCAATACATTTAGGTTTATAGCATCTACATAGTAATTACTAACTCGTCCATCTTTATCACTTATTTCTACATTCCACGTCGGTATCAATACTTGATTTTCCGTTTGCGAAATATAAGTATAATAGCCTAAAGTAGTACGAACACGGCAGTTTTTAGGAATTAAATCCTCATGATATAACCTATTTATCGCTTGATTAGACGAGACCAATGTTTCATTCTTGTCTTTTCTTATATTCGAAACGCCTGTTAATGTGAAGTTTTTTATATCTCCATTTTTTTCGACACTAAAAACTATTCGTGCATTCTTATTCGAAAATACTCTAAAGTTATCTATTTGTTGCTCATAAATAACTTCATTTTTAGATGAATTATAACTAGAAAAAATATAATTTGCACTCAGCTTCATCTTCTCTAATAGGAATGAATCTAACTCACCTCTATAACTACTTTTATTTACATTCGTAATAGAATTTTCCGAACTAACTTTTAAAGTAGATGTCTTATCTATATTTTCAACTTCGTACTTTAAACTGCCTTCTTCTTTTCTAACATCTTTCAAATCAGAAATCGTTACATTTACATAGCCAAGATTATCACGTTTTGTAGTATTTTCTTCTACAGTTATGTTATCATTTTTCATAGCACGCTCTATTATTTCTTTTTCTTGAACTATTTCAGTTTTATTTTTCTGAACAGTATACACATAAAATGTTAACAAGACAGCATTTAACGCAACGAATAGGTAAATAAATAATGTCTTCATCTTACCCCAGTTCATAGTCTCTCTCCCTTGTTTATCATTTCTTTTAATTTTTTGAAACTTACATATCTATCATTATATTTCACATACCATGCTGGTACATAACTAAAACTATTTCTATCTTTGTTATAAATCTTATCATACCCCAAAACTATATCACTTATCTCTTTAAGGTTTACTCTATCATAGAGATAGTTAATTACATATTCAGTCTTCTCAACAGAATACAGTTCCGCTTCTCTTGATGAAAGATACGTTTTTGTCAGTTTTTTCGGTGATGTTAGTCTATATATTCCACTACTGTTATCCTCTGAAATAATATCCGCATGCCCATCTTTGCTAAAAGCTATCGAATCCTTATAAGCTTCTTGGAAAATAGTAATTCCTTCTAGAGCAGTAGTAAGTTGATAATCTGTATCACCTACATACCCCAACTCTAAAAAGCTCATCGTATTATTTATAGCAACGGTAGCTCCAACTTCTTTTCCACCTTCATTAGATGGATTTGTATACAATAATCTATTATTTATAGATCTTAATATTCCATAACCATCAGTCACTTCGTCTTCATTACTAATTCTAAGATTATCTTTTTTCTCAAAAATATCCTTAGCCAGTTTGTTTAAGTTAACATCTTCTGTACTATATTCATCTATAGTATTATCCTCGTCAGATTCTTTCAAATAGATAAACTTATTATTTAAACTGTATTTGGCATAAGTTTGCTTTTTCTCATTAAACTTATTATTTACTTTTCCATATATTTCTTCCTTCAAAGTAATCTGTAGATAGTTTTTATCATCTTTCTTATATAGATAAATCATATTAGGTCTATCTTTTAGTAAAACTATCGTATCAAATTCTAAACTTATATTAGAATTTTCCTCTGAAAAGAATAGTGGTTTTACCAATGCAGAGTCTAAAGTTACCTGATAATTTATCATGATTTTTTCAACATTATTCGTTGTAATATCCTCTATATTTCGGTTTCTAACCCTAGACTCTGTACTCTCACTATCTGAGATTATCGACAACAAATCTTTCAATACCCTTTTATTCTTTATAGCATCGACGGTTGCCACCTTCGTTATAGAATTCTGAACTATCGGCTCTTCTCTTGATCCCTCATAATTTTTTACAACACTATCAGGAATCAAAAAATTTAAAAGATTATTTTTATCTGATTCAACTGTCTTCTGAGTAGATCTTTTCGTAAAAATCTCATAATCTGGTTGATAAGTAATAATAAGATAGGATAGGGTTAAACTCATTAAAACTAGCATTCCTAATACAACTGATTTAACAGTTTCTTTCCTTTTTCTTTTCATATTATTTACCTCTATAACCATTCATCATCAATTTGTTCACAAGGGAGCGTTACAAATATTATACTTCCGTACCCTTCTCTACTTTGTGCCCAAATACGACCTTTATGGGCATCTACAATAGTCTTAGCTAACGCTAATCCTAAACCTGTTCCTCCCATACTTCTTTGCCTACTCTTATCAACTCTATAGAATCTATTAAAGATTTTGTCAATATGAACTAATGGAATACCCACACCTTCATCTTTAATTGATATACTTACCCTATTATGGTGATAATTTTGTCTAACTCTCACCGTGATATTTTTACCATCTGGAGAATATTTAATCGCATTATTTACAATATTATCGAACACCTGTGTAAGTTTATCCTGATCTCCTTCTACGAATATCGGACTCTTAGGAATATGTTTTATAAAGTTTTTCTCAGGATGTGTTAAAGCGAATCTATCCGTAATCTGTTCAAGCATTTTGTTTATATCTATAAACTCTTTTTCATAATGCTCCTCTTTAATATCCATCTTACCAAGTTGCATTAATTCATTTACCATTCTAATCATACGAGTAGTCTCTTTGTGAATAGTATCAATAAACTGCGGTGCCAACTCCTTATCTTCAAGTACCCCTTCTTCTAATGCTTCGATATAACTGTTCATCGTCGTTAGAGGTGTACGAAGTTCGTGTGATACAGTCGATACGAATTCACGACGCTCTTTTTCTTGACGCTCTTGATCAGTTACGTCATAAAGCACGATAATGTATCCCTCTAACTCCGTTGACATCTGAGTTAAATCTTCCTTATCTTCTTTTTCTATCTTAGAAATTTCAGCTCGTAAAAGCAATTCATCATCACTTTTTGAAGCATTCACCAGAAGACTATCTTCCGCTTCCAATATTTCTTCTATACTCTCGTATTCAGTAATATTAAGAATTTTCAGCACATCTTTTCCGATGAAAATTTCATCATTACGACCGCCTAGCATATCCTCAGCACTTGTATTTATAAGGATTATTCTACCATTATTATCTGTTGTAATAATCCCATCCATCATACTTTCGATAATCGTCGCAAGCTTCCTACGTTCCGTTTCAGTCACAGCCTGCTCTTCTTCAATTCTTTTAGAAATTTGGTTAAACACTTTTGCCAAATCTCCAATCTCATCATCTGCATCTATTCCAACTACCGTCCCATAGTTTCCTAAAGCCATCTTCTTAACCTGCGAACTCATCTTCTCAATAGAACTCGTTACCGTTTTTGAAGCAACAAATCCAATAACCGTAGTAATCAATATAGATAGGATAGTTCCTACAATGAAAATTTTAGAAATACCATTTACCTCTTGATAAACACTTTCGATATCTGCCATAAGAGAGACTACACCGACAACCTCATTATCCTTTTTAACAGGACTTACATAAATCCAAACACGCTTATTACTATCAGCATTATTTTGAATCTGCTTAATACTCTCACCTGTTTTTATAACCTGACTTACAAGAGGATCAAATGATCTTTTAGCAAGATATTCATCATTTCCATTTTTTGATGAAGTCGCTAAGATTTTTGAATCATTATCTATAACATTTACTAATAATAACTTTTGAATATTAAATTCACTAACAAGCTTAGCTATACCACTCTTCGAATCTCTACTACTTTTTGTAGAATCATCCGGAACAAGGTTATCACCTAAAACTTTTGAATTATCATTATTATTGCTGCCATTAATCTTATCAAGTTCTTCTCTCACATGGTAGTTTAAGATTTTTTCTTGTTCAATAATATTTTGTTCAAATGTATTTATATTACTATTTCTTAATTGTGTTGTAAAGAACAATCCGATAAGCTGCAATGAAATTATATTAACTAATACATAAACTATTACGAACTTAGTTCGGATTGATGAAAAGAATCTTTTCTTAAATCTCTTCTCGAAAAAGCTCATTACTCTTCACCTATAAAGTACCCAACACCACGGCGTGTCATTATATATTCAGGTTGTGATGAATCATTCTCTACTTTTTCACGTAGTCTTCTTACAGTCACGTCCACAGTTCTCACATCACCGAAGTAATCATAACCCCATACTGTCTGTAATAAATTTTCACGTGTTAAAACTTGTCCACGGTGTTGCGCAAGGTAGTAAAATAGGTCAAATTCTCTACGCGTTAAATCAATTTCCTCACCATTTTTCTTAATAACGTAAGCCTCTGGATAAATAACAATATCCTTAATCACAAGATCTCCACCGATTTTTTCTTCAACAACTTCTTCTTGTTGCTTAGTAACACGACGTAAGTTTACCTTAACCCTTGCCATAAGTTCACGTGTTGAGAAAGGTTTCGTTACATAGTCATCCGCTCCAAACTCAAGTCCAAGAACTTTATCTATCTCACTATTTTTCGCCGTTAACATAATGATAGGAATATTCTTTTTAGCACGTACTTCTCTACACACTTCCATTCCATCTTTTTTAGGTAGCATTAAATCTAACAAAATTAAGTCTGGATTATCATTAAAAGCAAGTTCTACCGCTTTTTCTCCATCATTAGCGACGATTACATCGTAACCTTCTTTTTTTAAATTAAACTCTAGTATATTAGCAATCGGTTCTTCATCATCGACTACTAGTATTTTATATTCTGCCATTTTCTTCCTCCTTAGATTTGTACTAAGTATTAAATAATATATATTCCTAATTATATTTTTTATAAAACATTTTTTAGAGTATACTTTCTATTTTTTAACCTGCATATTCTCATCATTGTGAGTATATATATAGCTATCAATATTATATCATTTTTTTCTATGAAGTTACAACTTTAAGCAAACGATTAACTCTCTATCAGTGTAGTGTTACAATTGATGTGAAACAAAATATAAAAAAAGAAGAGTAAATCCTGTATAATGAAATTACGACAAATCAAAAAAAGGCAAGAGTTACAGAGAAGCTATCTTCTCTGTAACTCTATCATATCAAGTATTTATTTTTAACTTTTTTTATCTCACATCATTTACAAATGTACAAAGCAAACGATTAACTCTCTATCAGTTATGCGAAAAACACAAAATTTTATAACAAGCTGCAACCCATGTTAAACAATTCCAGTAATCTTACAATAAAAAGACTCCTCATCTGACAAAAACGTCAGACAAGGAAGCTATTATAGTTCTTCTTTTTTCTTCGCAATATTGTCTAATATAGCTTTGATAAAAAACTTAAAATTAACATTATAAGGATTTTTATTCAAGGTATCGATCACAGTATCACTTACTAATAGTGTATTCAGTTGATTCTCTAATTCTTCTATGCGCTCTTCTGAAAAATTACTAAGAATACCCACCTCGGCTAGGCTAAAATCCTTATATTCTAACGATAAAAGATCACCATCTTTTTCTTTGTTCTCAAAAGAACTACCAAAAGATTTTTGGTATATATCTAAGAAACTCTTTATACCATGCATTCCAGCTTCTTTTACAATAATTTCATCACCCACATAGTAACCAATCGACAGTAGCTCAGAAATTCTTGTAAATATATCATATTCAGAAACAACTCTCTTTACATCACCTGTGAAAGTTGCTTTTTTAATAGCCGTTTTCTTTACATTTCTAAGATATTTTTTCATGCGCATAGCATACAGTTCACCATCTTTTTCCTTATCCATAAAAATATCTATACCGCCTATTAAATAAATAGGTGCAGCATTAAAAACTATACTTTCTTGAACATCATATTCTATCGCAACACGTTGCGCAATACTTCCACCTAATGAATGACCCGTCAGAATAATATTATCACCATACTTTTTCTTCATGCGTGTATAAAATCTATAACATGGTGTCATATGCTCCGCTTGTCCGAGACAAATACCTACTACATCAGCATACATATCTTTCTGCCTATCGAGATAAAAATTCGTTCCCGTATAAGATAAAATATAGTTCCCTTTTTCAGTATTTTCAAACAGCGTTCCACTACTACCTGTCTTCACATCATAAAAACTACTGACATAATTCAGATCTTCCGGGAAACTTCCTACTGTTTTTTGAAGATTGATATATTCTCTTATCATGGTTTTTGGAATTTTTATTTTATCCATCGCTTCTATATGGTATACAATAAACGATGCGTAACTCGTTATCGCAAACAATCTTTTCATCCTCTTCTCCTATCACTATACTACTTGATTTTCTTTATTATCAATTAGTATTTTATCATAAACCATGAATTATTTCCTATTTTTTAGTTAAAATCAGATTCTAATAGGTTAATTTTTCAATTTTTTTAATTTTTATTCTCCTCGAATTTTATAATTGATTATTATTTTCAGTTATTAGTTTAAAATAGAATATTTTTTTGTTATAATAATTATATCAATTTAATTAATACGGGATTAATTTTTAAAAATATTATTCCAACATCCTAGGTAGGAGGCTTATTATGAAAATTTTACTTGCTTACTCTAGCAAAACAAAAAACACTAAAAAGGTAGCAGAAGCAATCTACGAACAGATAAAAGCTTTAGGAGAAGTAGATTTACTCGACATAAAAAAACAGCGAAAAAAACTAGAAAAAGAATATGATTTCTATATTCTAGGGGCTTGGACAGATAAAACTAACGCCAACAAAAATATGCAACGTTTTATCGATCAACAAGAAATATATGGTAAAGATGTCGCATTATTTTTAACATGCGGTGTCCCACGCGAGCATTACCACGCTGATGATTCTATTAATAATTATATTGCCTTTATGGAAGAGAGAAACAATAGAATCCATGAAACTTTCGTCTGTCAAGGCAAGGTTGACCCAAAGGTTATGATAGTTTTCAAAATCCTTACTTGGCGTGATCCTAACTTTATTCACAAAGTTACACCAGATCTTGCCGACATGGTTAAAGAATCAAAAAAACACCCAAATTCGAAAGATTTAAAAGACGCTCAAAGTTGTTTTAACAATCTACTAGAACATAAAATATCACACGCATTAGTATAACTTAACACTAAAACAAAGGTAGTTATCCGTTTTTAACAGGTAACTACCTTCTATGTTTTTATAATATCAAATACTACCTTCCCTTCAAGATAACTTTAATTAATAGTGAACTATTTTTTTCATTAATTAGGACTTTAAACAATATAAATTAACAAAACTATTTTAATTAATATATATCAATTTATAAGTTTACTTTATAAAAATCATATCCTTATAAAACTCATAATACCAGTGATTTTTAGATTAGAAATCACTCTTAAGAGTTATAGCCGCTGTCTCTTATATAAACAGTACACCTTATGTTTAAATATTAAAATTTTACTATTACTAAAAAATATTTTGACTTTTATTAAAATTAATTGTAGAATAACTAAAGTGGGAGTGACTCAAAAATCGTGATTTCAGAGAAATCGATTTTTTTAGAGTCACCCCTGCACAGTTTATTAGATATCTAAAAAGCTTTTATAAAGCGAATTTAGATATCAATAAACCACTGCATCTAAGAGTTCTCATATGAACTTTGTTAAATTTTAGGACTCTTGGATCAGCAATATTAAACTAAATATTGAAATTTTAGCTATAGAATTTCTTAGGAGGAATTATGATAAAAAAAGAATTTAATAGTCTTCTGAAAAGTAAAGGGCTAATTATCACCATGGCTATCGTTCTTCTGGTACCAATTTTATATGCAGGAACTTTCTTAAAAGCAGTCTGGAATCCATATAATAACACCGGAAATATGAAAGTCGGTGTTGTTAACTTAGATAAAAAAGTCGACCTTGATGGAAAAACTCTAGAAGTTGGAAATTCAATGGTCGAAAAACTAAAAGATAACAAAAAAGTAAATTGGCAATTCGTCGATAAAGATACAGCCGATAAAGAATTACGAGAAGGAGATTACTACATGGTAGTTACTATTCCTGAAAACTTCTCTAAAAATGCTAGCTCATTATCAAACGAAAATCCAGAGAAAATGAACATTGATTTTACAACTAACTTTACAAAGAGTAAAAATGGTGAAAAAATCATGGAAACTGTAGCGAGTAATTTAACAAATACAGTTAAAGATCAAGTTGTAAAAACTTATACAGCAACTCTATACAGTAAATTTTCTGAACTAGGTTCTTCACTTCAAAAAGCTGCAGACGCTACAAACCAACTGAACAATGGCCTTGGTCGTCTTAGCGAAGGGGGGCAAAAACTAGGTGGTGGTATTAATCAACTTACTGATGGTTCTGGTCGCCTTGCTGCCGGGCTTGGTCGTCTTAGTGAAGGGGGGCAAAAACTAGGTGGTGGTATTAATCAACTTACTGATGGTTCTGGTC
>NZ_DBHIUF010000001.1:0-56570 GCF_057272915.1 Gemella sp. | reverse complement strand
GCCTTGCTACCGGGCTTGGTCGTCTTAGCGAGGGAGGGCAAAAACTTAGTAACGGTGTTGATCAGCTTACTGACGGTTCTAGTCGCCTTGCTGCCGGGCTTGGTCGCCTTAGCGAAGGGGGGCAAAAACTTAGTAATGGCGTTGACCAACTTGCCGATGGTTCTGGTCGCCTTGCTACTGGACTTAGTCGTCTTAGCGAAGGGGGGCAAAAACTTAGTAACGGTGTTGACCAACTTACCGATGGTTCTGGTCGTCTTGCTGCTGGTCTTAGTCGTCTTAGTGAAGGGGGGCAAAAACTTAATAACGGTGTTTCTCAACTTCAAGCAGGAGCTGGAAAATTATCAAACGGTTTAAGTACTTTAAACAATAAGAAAAATGCTCTAATTTCAGGTGTAAACGAACTTGCTGCAGGATCTGATAAACTTACTATCGGATTCGATACATTTATAGCTAAAAGCATTATGTTAACTGACGGAATAGATAAATTACACAAAGGAAGCCAAGCATTTAAAGAAGGTCTTTTAAAATACACTAACGGTGTACTTACACTTAATGAAAAACTACTAGCTAAAAAGGGTGATTTAGAAAAACTTAACGCCGGAAGTACTACACTAAACAACGGCATCGACAGATTATCAGATGGTATTTCTCAAATCAACTCTGGACTAGCTGCTAAACAAGCTGATTTAAATAGATTATCAGCAGGTGGCAACGCACTAAAAGAAGGTGTAGATAAACTTTCTGAGAGTGCCCCTAAATTAGTAGATGGAGCAGATAAAATCAACACTGGATTGAATACACTAAACTCTAACTTACCTAGTGACAGCGACTTAGCTGCCAAAAAATCTAAACTAAATTCGACACTAGACAAACTAAAAGGACTAAAAATAACATACAGAACTAATTTCAATCCTCTATCTAGTGCTTTCACAGAGTTAGGCGCTCAAATAGAAGCTATAAAAGGTATTGTAGAACGTATAGAAACACAGTCTACTGCAACTACAACTACAACACCAGCAATATCTACACCAACACCTACTACTAACTTCTCAGGATTAGAGCAAACACTAGCATCAATGAAGCTAACACCTGAGCAAAAAGCTCAAATTCTAGCTGCTGCCAAAAACGATGTTGCCGTTACACCAACTGCACCGGCACCTCAACCAACTACTACTGTTCAAAATAATAACAATAACAACAATAGTCAGGTGAAAGCAGAACTTACTTCGGCAATTAACAATGCCGCTTCAAAATATTCAAGCATGAAATATCGTGTAGGAAAATTAAACTACATTCAAACTCAACTTGATAAATTTGATGTAAACACATTAGCTACAGATCTTGAAGGAACAATTAGCGGATTCACTAGTATTAAAAGTGCAGTCACTCAACTTGCCGCTGGAAGTGGTCAATTAAAAACCGGTTTAACAGTAATGAACGAAAAAACTCCTACTCTTGCTACAGGATTCAATCAATATAAAGGTGGGGTTGATGCTACCGTATCATCATTAACAACTGGTGAATTAGCAAACGGACTTAACCTACTAGCTAACGCAACTCCACAACTAAAAGCAGGAGTAACAAATTACACTAATGGTGTTAACGCACTTACTACATCTATGACTACAGGAGAATTAGCACAAGGTGTAGGAACTCTTGCAAGTAAAGGAGCCGAATTACAAAGTGGATTCGATAGATTGGCTGGTGGTATCGGTCTAATACACGAAAAACTTCCAGAATTAGCTGGTGGTATCGACGCTTTAGTTAGTGGAAATGCAAGAATCAACGCAGGTCTTAACAAACTAAAAGAAAAACTTCCAGAATTAAGCATCGGAATCCAAGAGCTTGACAACGGAGGTAAGAAATTATATCAAGGTCTAACTGATATGCAAGCTAATGCTCCTGAACTTATCAATGGACTTAATAGTGCTAAAGATGGAGCTGACAAACTTCACAATGGTCTTTCTTCTATGAAAGCCAAAGCTCCTGAACTTATCAACGGACTTAATAGTGCTAAAGATGGAGCTGACAAACTTTCTAACGGTCTTTCTTCTATGAAAGCCAAAGCTCCGGAACTTATCAGCGGACTTAACACTGCTAAAGAGGGCGCTGAGAAACTTCACAATGGTCTTTCTTCTATGAAAGCTAAAGCTCCTGAACTTATCAATGGGCTTAACAGCGCTAAAGAAGGGTCTGAGAAACTTCACAACGGTCTATCTACTATACAAGCTAAAGCTCCAGAATTAATCAATGGAGTTAATACCGCTAAGGCTGGTTCTGAGAAACTTTATGGTGCACTTACAATCATGCAAGCTAAAGCTCCTGAACTACTTGCAGGTCTAGACAAAGCAAAAGATGGATCTGGTTTATTAGCCGAAAAACTTTCTAGCGGTGCTGATAAGTTAAGTTCAGCTAAAACTGGCGATAAAAATGTAGACATGATGTCTAACCCAATTAAAACTAATATAAGTGATATATCTGAAGAAACTAGCTACGGTAATGCAATGGCACCATACTTCTTAGTATTCGGACTACTTATCGCAGCTGCGGCATACAACATTCTATTCCCAGTACGTAAGCAAGAATATGGAGAATCAATAAACAGCCTATTCGGTACACGCTTAGCTTCTATGACTACATTCGCTATTTTTGCAGTAATCATCGAAGTTATAGCAATGAGTTTATTCTTCGACTTTAAAGTACAAAACTTCGGAATGTACTTCTTCGGATTAATAATCTCAGCTATAGTGTTTATGATAATTACACACTTCTTATCATACACATTCGGAAATGTTGGTCATGGTATTAGTATCGGATTTGTAGCATTGCAATTCGTTCTAACTACACCATTATTCCCGAAAGAAATGTTACCTTCTCTATACAGTGGTTTAATTCCTTTCACACCTGTATTCTACGGTGATACCGCTGTTAGACAAGCAGTTCTTGGTGGTCTAACTAATGGAATGTACAACAACGCTATGTTAATCTTAGTTGTTCTTGGAATAATATTCACAACTCTTACTTACATCTCTTACAATAAGAACAACAAAGTAATTAACTCATCAGGACAAAATCACCAAGTAATTTAAACATTCTATTTTTTAGATTACTTAAAAATATATATATTACTATTAAAGTAAAAATCTAAATACCCACTTTACTGAATAAAGCAATATCCTGTAAAGTGGGTATTCTTATATTTAATCTAATATCTTTTCAAAACATCCTTTCGAAATTTCTATAACTATCCTCCTACTTTTATGTGTAAAAAATCTAAGTAGCAGAATATTATCTAGATTTTTAATATAATTTTTCTCATATCCCGAATTTTGACAAAAAACTATTTTTATCAAAACTCTCTACTAAAAACTTAATCTACTATTTTTATATTTTCTCTAAAAATATCCTTATTATTAAATATCAATTCATATATTCTTGCTACTTTAATATCTTGTTCAAAACACATACTATTTTTACTATTCAAAAGAGGATTAAGATAAATCTTCCCTGCTTTATTAATTTCCCTTATCATAGCCGCCTTATCTTTCTTCACAGCCAACACCCTGAATTGATTAGTGGTAAAATATCTCTCATAGTCTTCTTTTGTAGTATTTGTTAAAATATGAAGTAACACCCTTTGAATTTTTTTATTGCTGTATCTTTTAGTCGCTATTAGATCTACTAAATTACTGTAACAATTCGCCTTTAGCACCGCTTCATAAATTCTATTTTCTAATCCCTCATTTACATCATAAATTTTTTCTATTCCCTTTTTACCCAATGACAGAATTTTATATTTTAAATACGGAAACAACTCTTCTTCCGAGGCTATTTTATCTTTTTTCAACACAGAAAACATCTCTTTCGAAAGATATTTCTCTATCCTCTCATCCTCTAAATTTTCCCTTATAGCAGTTGCACTAAGGTGTTTTTTCTCTGTCACTTCAGAACTATTAAACCCCTGACCCTCCCTTTTTATAGGAACCATCTGTATATCTAATGACATATCTTTTATTGCTTTATAATAGCTGTATGCCAAACTAAAATTCGGATTATTCTTTTCTAGTCCATATAAAAGACTATTAATTTTGGCAAAGTTTAAACCTTTTTTTATCAACTTCTTATATTCTTCTTGTAAAGTATTTTGCTGTTTTGCGTATATTTCCTCGAAAATATCCACATCCGTGTTTTCAGTACCAAAAATAAGATGGGTTATCCCTGCCCCTGACAGTATCTCTATACTCTTTTTAGCAAAATCATCTCCATACGCTACACTTCCTAAATAAGGTAAAGCAATAACCAAATCACAACCACATCTTACAGCTTCCTCAGCTCTAGTATACCCATCTACAATAGCAATTTCCCCTCTTTGAGTAAAAAATTCACTCATCACACAAACAACTTCTCCATTATTAGCATCGGCTATTTTTCTAGCACATTCTATTAAATACCTATGCCCACTATGCAACGGATTAAATTCCGCAACTATTCCTATCCGCATATTTTCACCTCACATTCTTACTCTTTATATACAAATATATAAAGATAGCGAGTTTCTCACTCAGTACACTAAGTACCGAATAGCCTCTCGCTCTTTATTTATTATCCTCTATCTTCTCCTGTAGTTTCCCTTAAATTAGAAACTATCTTTTCTTCGTTATTATCTTCAAAAATATCAACAGTCCATCCTACCAGTCTTCCATCTTCCGAGACAACTTTACTAATAGCGAATTGTCTTGGTTTTTTATCTTCATCTACTAGTCTTTTAACTTCTTTTTTTCCGAAATCCAACGCTTCTTTTTGAGATCCAAAAATCTTACCAGTAGTTCCAACCCCTTCTAAATGCGATAATTTTTTTCCTTTATACTCATATACTTTAGGTATATTAGAAACTCCTTCTCCCTTGTTTCGATTTATATCTTTTGTTTCACTTTGTTTAGTTTTCTTTCCTAGTGATTCAGTATTTTCTGTTTTTTGTTCCTGTTCTTTTGTAACCTTATTATTATCTTCGCTATCTTTCGAACGATTTACTTGTTCCTGTTTTTGGGTATTTTGAGATAAATCATTTTTCTGAACTTCCTCTTCCTTACCAAAATAACTGATTGCTAAAAAAATAACACCCGCAATAACCAACGAACAAACACTATATACCAAAATTTTAGTGAGTTTATTTTTTTTCATTGTTCTATATCCTCTTTCACACTTACTCTCTATTATACCACTTCTTATTATATTTTGCGAAGATTTACAGATATATATTCTCCCTATCTTCTTTCTCCCTTTAAGATATTATCACTTTCTGTATCTTATGAGTTATATTTAATAACTTTAGTCAACTAGTTTAAGAATTTATCATTTTCATATAGAAAAACCCATAGCACTCTTGGTAATAGTTCCAAAAAATTCGAACAAATTTTGGAAGATTATTACTTTTTCTAGAGTTCTATGAGTTCTACTATTAACCTTCTGTTATTTTAACAACAACTTCGTTTTTATTATTTCTTTCTAATACATAACTATAATGTTTTTTATTCTCTTTTGCTAATCTATTTATCTCTTCTTTCGCATAGTTATGTGCATCTGCTGTATTACTAAATGTTCCTGGAGATGTTGCTCCTCCATTTGCTTCCGTTACTTCTTTTTTATCTTCTTTATTAGAATTACTTGCTGCATTATCATTATTACTACGATTATTATTATTATTAGTATTATTTACAGCTTTATTACTATTATTTGATTTATTGCTTTCTGATTTAGATGAATTTGTAGAAGAGGAATTATTGCCATTATTAGACTCTTTAGCCTCTCTATATTTCTCTTCATCACTTTTTTCTTTCGTTTTAGATTTTGAACTTTCTTTATCTTTGCTCTTATCTTTATCTTTTGATGATGAAGTAGTTTCGTTGTCTTTTTTCTTGCTACTAGAGCTATCCCCACCTGTAAAATAACTTATACCTATGAATAAAGCACTACATAAGAAAATAGCCAACACAATCCCCCATAATACTTTCAATAATCTATTATCTTTCATTGTATTTCCCTCCTTTGTTCCTAATATATTATAATACTATTTCTTACATATTTCCACTACTTTCTATAATTATAATCTATTAAAATTAAATTTAATTTAAATAAATTTTTATCATTTGAGAAAAACATGTCCACCTTTTCGATATATATAATGTCAGAGGCCAAAGACATAAATATCAAAATAAAAAGGAGATTTCACTATGAAAATTTTAAGAAAAGTTTTACATTTAAACTACAACGAACCAAAGGGAGATAAACACATTGTTAAAAGTTATAACTTTGAAGTTGCTCCAAACGCCGAGGACAACGCTTTAAAAGAAGTTGGCGAAGAATTAAAAAAATTAATCGCTAAGAATATTGAAGATATTGTCACTAGCACTAAAGAATCACTATAATTTAGGAGGAAAAAACAATGGAAAAAAAATTAAACATCTACTTCGCAACAGATAACAAAAAAACTTATCACATCACTTTGGCATATCCAAAAGATGATTTAAATAAAGCTACTGTAGAAGCTGTCGCTCAAAAAATTGTCGACACTAGAGTATTAAATAACGCTAAACATACTCTTACAGCTTTTAAAAAAGCTACTTACACAACTCGTGAAGTAAGCGAACTTCAATAATAGAAGGGAGGGAGGTGCGGTTCATACCGCACCTTTTTTTATGGACATACTAAATTTCATCAATACTGTAGGATTTCCTATTTTTGTTGCAGTATTTTTTCTACTTAAATTAGATAATACTCTTCAAAATATAGGAAAAAGTTTAAATGATCTTACTCGTATTATAGAAACAAAGCTAAATATTAAAGAATAAATCAATATAAAGGAGTAAATATTATGACAAGTCAACAAACAATGGTAAACTGGGCAAAAGATAACGTCTATAAATGGATAGATATGGATGGTATGTACGGCGCACAATGTGTCGACCTTACTATGGCGTACGTAAAAAATTTTGCAGATTTTCAAATTTACGGAAATGCTATCGATTATTTAACTAATCCCATTCCACCCGGTTGGAAAAGATATTACAAAGGAGATGCTGAAATTGCGCCTGGGGATATAGCAATATGGCACTGGGGAAATTGGGATAAATTCGGACATGTCGGCATTGTTATAGATGTAGATGACGATATCATCACATCTGTAGAACAAAATGTTGACGGAACACCTGAACGTGGAGGTATTGCTCGTATTATGAGCCGTGATGATACATATCTAGCTGGTTTTATTAGACCTTGCTATGATTCTAATGAGGAATGGACTCGAGTACCTGAAAATGGGCGTTTCACCGTAAATGTACCTTCTATCAATGTTAGAACTAAACCTAGCAAACTTGGAAAAATCGTCAGTGTTTATCACAAAGGCGAACAAGTCTTCTATGATAGCTATGTAATTAAAGAAGGTTTCGTTTGGATTAGTTATATTTCATATTCGGGCGAACGTCACTATATGGCTATTGGAACTCATAACGGTTCACAACGAACTAGCTGTTGGGGAATTTTTGAGTAATGGCGACTCATTTGCTATACTAAGAAACTAGTTGGAAATTCTGTAACTAAACAAATCAAACTAATTGAAATAACTCATCGGAAAATTGGGCTGACCCAAAAGTCCTAAAATGTAACAAAGTTCAAATGAGAACTCATAGACGTAGTGGTTTATTGATATCTAAATTCGCTTTATAAAAGCTTTTTAGATATCTAATAAACTGTGCGGGGGTAACTCGACAAAATCGATTTCTCCGAAATCACGATTTTTGAGTCACTCCCATTACATTTTAAATCTAAAACGAAAATAAGCGACTGGAAATTCCAATCGCTTATTTCTATTTAATTCTTTAATTATTTAACGCGGATATAAACTGGTCCACTACCTAAGTTTGCAGTATTAAGAACCGTTTGGTTACCTAACCATCCACCGTGAACAGCTTGTCCATTACCTGCGTAAACACCGATGTGTGCTAATCCTGTTCCTCCATTTGCATAGTAAACTAGGTCTCCTGGTTGAGCTTGAGATGCTGGAACTACAGTTCCTAAGCTCATGTATCCTGCTGGCCAGTCGTGGAAGTTAATCCCTACTGCTTTAAGAGCATTTGTTACTAATAATGTACAATCTTGGAATGTACCTAATTGAGCTAATGCAGCTTGGTAGATTGCTGCTCCTTTGTTTGAAGACGTAACTTGCGTTGTTGCCGCCGCTGCTGGAGCTTGAGTTTTAGCAGTTACAGTTGGAGCTGCAGTTGCAACTGCTGGTGTAGCTACTGCTTTCTCTTCTGCTTTTGCTACCGCTGGCGTAGCTACTGGAGCTTCTTTCTTAGCTTCAGCTTTTGGTGCTTCTTTTGTTTCAGTTTTTGCTGGTGCAGCTGTCGCAGCTGCTTTTGGTGCAACTGTTTGAACTGGATCAACCTTAACTACTGTTTTCTCAGCAGTATTTTCTACTACAGTCGCTTTTGGAACTGTTACTTCAGCAGTTTTCGCTGCACTTGCATCTACTTTTAATACTGTTCCTACGTAGATTAGGTTAGGATTTGAAAGGTTGTTTAATTTAACAAGTTCGTCTACTGAAACTCCGAATCTGTTAGCAACTTTTCCTAAAGTATCTCCTAATACTACTGTGTAGTATCCTTGTTCTTTAGCTTGAGCTACTTGAGCTACTGTTGTGTTATAAGTTAATTTATCTCCAGGGAAGATTAATGAACTTGTTAAATTGTTATCTTGCATAAGTTGATCAACAGTTGTTCCGTTGTTTACTGCGATATCCCAAAGAGTATCACCTTTTTTTACTGTGTATGTATCAGCGTCTGCAATTTGCGCTAACCCAACTCCTACTGTCGATACGATTGCCGTTGCGGCTACTAATTTTTGTAATTTACTCATATATTTTTATCTCCTTAAATTAGGTTCGAGTCAAGTGACTCATTTATCTATAATAAATACTGTTTTAATTTCTAAATTTTTAATTTCTATAAACTATTTTTCTAAACTATAAGTGTCATTAACCTCATTCAACTTTTGCTGAACTTCGTTATATAATTTTGACATACTATCATTATATGTTTAAATATCACTTTTTTCAAGGTTTGTAACGATTTTGTAATAATAACGATAACTCTCTGTTACATTGTGCAAGATTCGTAATATTAACGACGTTCTATAAGCAGTTCAATTGCGTTTTAAACGTTTTTATTATATAGTAAACTTGTAATTTAAAATTTAATTTTCAAGGGGGTTTTATGACAGACTTTAATACTGCTAGCTCTGCCTTAAAGATGATTCTCGTCTTCTTAGAGGGGCTTCTTTCTTTTCTTTCTCCTTGCGTAATACCTATACTACCTATCTATATCGGTATTCTTGCAGGAAAAAAAGAAATGAACGAATGCGGAGAACTAGTTTTCAACAAACGTAATACTATTACAAATACACTATCATTCGTTTTTGGTATTTGTTCAACATTTTTCATCCTAGCTTTTGCAACAAGTTTTATTAGTGTTTTCTTAAATGAAAATATTAAAACATTGCAAATCGTCAGTGGTATCTTAATCATCTTTATGGGATTATTACAACTTGGCGTGTTTAAGATAGGATTTTTAAAACAAGAATTTTCAATAAAAAACAAAGTTAAAAGAAAAGGAAATAAAACTACTCCGATTCTTGCTTTTTTAATGGGATTCACTTTTAGCTTTTCTTGGACACCATGTATTGGACCAATCTTAGCTAGTGTTTTCTTATATGCATCTAGTCATACTGGAATAATGAGTGTTCTTTTAATTCTTGCATACTGCTTAGGATTTATATTACCATTTATCCTTGTTGCATTCTTCGCTTCAAAATTATTAGAACTGTTCAAAAAACACACAAACATTTTAAAATACACACAAGTTATCTCAGGTATTATCCTTATCCTAATCGGTATCTTAATCCTGAGTGGATCATTTATCACTTTAACTAGATATTTTTCTTAAACTTGTGATTTGAATTGGAGGAAAATAATATGAAAAAACTAACGATACTTAGTGCAACTCTCCTTAGTAGTGCTCTAATTTTAAGTGCATGTTCTAGCACTTCCGAAAAAAAAGAAGAAACTAACAAACAAACTTCTACTTCTTCATCTAGTGAAACTAAAGCTACTCAAGCTTACGATTTCACTGCTATGGACAAAGATGGAAAAACAGTAAAACTTAGTGACTTTAAAGGTAAAAAAGTTTACATCAATATGTGGGCCAGCTGGTGCGGACCTTGTATGAGAGAAATTCCAGAATTAGAAAAAGTGTATCAAAAATATAAAAATAACAAAGATATCGTCTTTCTATCTATGACTTCTCCTAACGATGCAGAATTCAAAAATCAAAGTCCTCAAGATAAAAGTAAAGATGTAATTCTAAAAAAAGCGAAAGAACTTGGTGCAACTTATCCTGTTCTTTTCGATGTTAACGACCGCTTCATCATAAACTACGCAATTCGTTCATTCCCAACTCACATTTTAATCAATAGTGATGGTACATTTGAAACTAGAATTGCTGGCGCAGTTACTGAAGAATCACTAACTAAAGAAATAGAAAAACTTAAATAATAAAAAATCCGGGAGTGACTCAAAAATCGTGATTTCTTAAGAAACAAGATTTTGTCGAGTCACTCCCGCACAGTTTATTAGATATCTAAAAAGCTTTTATAAAGCGAATTTAGATATCAATAAACCACTGCGTCTATGAGTTCTCATCTGAACTTTGTTACATTTTAGGACCTTTTTATCAGCCCCTTATAGATGAAGACTTCATGTCTCCTATAAATTTATATAACTATTGGATTCGGATTTTTTTTAGTTCATTCTATTCAACTACTCGCTTCAAATCTCTAAGCAACCACTTTTCCAACAACTTCACATGAAGATTCTCTTCTTCACACTCAAAGATCGTAACTTCTTTTAGTTGAAATATATTTTCTAACTTTTTATCAATAACAATATTCTTTTCGTCTAATTTTGAATATCCAAAATAGACCTCCGCATCTACTTGCTGACAATACTGCACCACATCTATTTCTTCCAATCTCGTTAATAAGTACTCTTCTTTTTCAGGATAGTTACGAGCATATTCTCTTATTCCATCATAAACTCCAAAATCAAGATTATTGTCAAAAATATATTTAAAATCAAAGTTTTGTATATTTGAGATAAATAATCTAGCTACCTTTCGTCCGACCGCCGAAGCCATGATTCCTAATGCAGCTCCTTGACCTTTAGCAATAATGTTCACCTCTAAACTCGGAAATTCTCTTTTTAGAATATCCACTAAATCAATCGCATCTTGATAGACATAATTATAATATAACTCCTCGTCCTTATTATTATTTAAAAAAGGAAAGTATATTGAAGGAGGCTGTCTATTTTCACTTCTCCCCCTGTCTCCTCTAATGTGTAATGTTGCAGCACTGTACCCTAAAGCATAATAGTTCATAAGCCCTAAAAAACCTCTCGGTGCCTCTTCATAATCTGGAAACTCTAATATTACCCCTCTACCATCTATTTTTTTCACAACGATTTCTGCAAAAATTTTTGAATAATCTATCGCTTCAAACTCTAACGTTAATAATTGAATATCATCATCGTCTCTTACTACAGTAATCTTATAGTTCAGTTCTCTTTCTTTTTCTAATATCATCTTCTCACCTTCTTAGGATTAGCATTTCAATACAATTATACCTCATTACAGACTATAAGAATAGCAAATCATTCTAGTCTTCTAATTTCAAAAATGAGCATACTTGATAAAGACGGAACAAAAGAAAAAACAATCCCCATATTTGAATTAAGGATTGTTTTTAATTTGTTATGTTTTATTTAAAAGCCGCACTTATTATTTTGCTTCTTTTACGTATTCTTGATCTTTAGTGTGAATAGTAAGACCAGTAATATTTTTAGTAGATTTGAAGAAGAAACTACAGATATAACCGAATACTAATGCACTTAAGAATGAGAATCCTGAGAAGATGAATGGACTTTGTTTAGCATAAGTTGTGAAGTCTTGGATGTACCAACATACAAGCCCTGCAACGACTAATCCTAATAATGCTCCAGCTCCGTTTGCACGTTTAGTGAAGATACCAAGTGCAAATGTACCAGCTAAAGGTACCCCTAGAAGTCCAATATATTTAAGGAATAAATCCCAAGTTTCTTTTTGGTTAGAGTTTACGAAGTATAATGCTGCAATTGTTCCTAATACACCAGCTACGATGATGATAATACGAGCTAATAGAACGTCTTGTTTAGCATCTTTACTTAAACCAAAGAAACGTTGTTTAATATCAACTGTGATACAAGCTGAAATTGAGTTTAAGCTTGATGCGATAGTTGATTGAGCCGCCGCTAAGATGGCTGCGATAACTAATCCTGCAACCCCTGCAGGTAACGCTGTTAAGATGAAGTAAGGTACTAAAGCTGTTGTATTAGCTGCTTTACCTACTACTTCAGCGTTCATGAAGTCTGGTAATTTTGTTACAGCATGGCTACCTTTGTAGAAGCTGTATAAAACTGTTCCCATTCCGTAGAAAATTGGAATAGAGATGAATGCTAATAATCCATTAGTCCAGATTGATTTATTAGTTTCTTTTACAGATTCAGTAGTGCTATAACGTTGAACTACGTCTTGAGAAGCTGTGTATTGTTGTAAACTGTTAAATACTGATCCAATGAAGATAATTGGAATAGTTGATGCTGTTAATGACCAGTTGAATTTCTCAGCAGTTACGATTTTACCATTCGCTAGAGCATCTTGAGTAATTTGTCCAAATCCACCTACGTGGTATGCACCTAAGATAATTACTAAAACAGCTCCTCCAAGTAAGATAATCCCTTGGATAACGTCTGTCCAAATAACTCCTTCTACCCCTCCTAAGAATGAGTAAACTACACAAAGTAATCCGATAACCGCACACACTAAGAATGGGTTAAGTGTCGATACTGATGTAATTGCAACTGTTGGTAAGTAAATAACGATAGCTACACGTCCAATATGGAATAGTGAGAATAACACACTTCCTACTACACGTACACTAGGATTAAAACGTTCTTCTAAATATTCATATGCTGTAGTTACATTTAATTTTCTAAAGAATGGAACATAATAGTGAATCAATATCGGAATAATCGCGATAATTGAGAAGTTCCCTGCTGCGTATGTCCAGTCCCCGTTAAATGCTTTTTCCGGTGTTGCCATAAATGTAATGGCAGATAATGTTGTTGCGTAAATTGAGAATCCTACTGCCCAAGATGGAATATTCCCTCCAGCTTTAAAGAATTCATCCGTGCTTTCACCTGCTTTTTTAGTGAAATACACCCCTATAGCTAGCATAGCTATTAGATAAACTGCTAATACTATACTGTTAAGTGTACCAAATCCTATTTTATCCATGGTACTTCCTCCTTTATACTTTTTAAATTTACTAATATTCTAGAAAGAGGAGTGATTCAAAAATCATGATTTCTTAAAAAACGAGATTTTGTCGGGTTATCCTCAAAAAGTTTATTAGCTAGCTATAGATTACTACGACAATAAGCTCTCAAATAAACTTTTTATAATTTAGGACTTTTTTGTCATCCTCTTTCTTTCCCCCTATATTTACCCCTTATTTTTTAAAAATTATAGGTTATAATCTTTAACTAATTTTTCTACTTCAGCTAATTTAGCTGGATCAAATACTTTCATAGGTTGTTTACAGTATCCTGCATCAATACCTTTAACTTTTAAGATTTCTTTAAGAGTTTGGTATAATCCTAATTCTAATACTTTTTCGATTACATCATTTGCTTCATGTTGAAGTTCGTAAGCTTCAGCAACTTTACCTTCTTTAGCAAGTTTGAAGATTTCTTGACTTCTTTGTCCATTTACGTTGTATGTAGAACCGATAGCTCCATCTACTCCAGTAATAGCAGCTTGAACTAACATTTCATCGAATCCAGACCAAATTAGTTTGTTAGGGAATCGTTTTCTGAATCTTTCTAGTTGATAGAAGTCTGCAGCAGTGTATTTAACACCGATAACTTTTTCATCTTCTAGTAATTCAGCAAATTGATCTAAACTAATTTTAACTCCTGTTAAGAATGGAATGTAGTAAAGAATCATGCTATTATCTGTAGCATCAATAATTGTTTTGTAGTAATGTTTGATTTCGTTAAATGATAGTGGGTAGTAGAATGGAGTAACTGCTGATAATGAGTCATATCCTAATTCTGTAGCATATTTAGCTAATTCTACAGCTTCATTTAAATCTAAAGATCCAACTTGAGCGATAAGTTTAACTCTATCCCCAACTACTTCTTTTACAAATTTAAAAATTTGTTTCTTTTGAGCAGTGTTTAATAAGAAGTTCTCCCCACTACTTCCATTAACATATAAACCATCAATTTTACTTACATTGATGTTATGTTCAATAACCTGTCTTAACCCCTCTTCTTTAACCTCACCATTTTCATCAAATGGAATAAGTAAAGCCGAATATAATCCCTTTAAATCTTTCATTATAATAACCTCCGTTATTTGTTTTTAATATTGTGCATTTATTTAACACATTAAATTTTAATACACTTATATTTTAAAACGTTTTCTTAAGTTTGTCAATAGAAAAAACCTGAAAAAATTTATTTTTTTGAAAACCTTTTAACCATTGCTGCTGTTATCATGTTTACACTATATAATAATACTTAATCTAGTTGACACTTATATAGTATATGTAAATCTATCGTCTAGTCTTATTATCTCTATTTAATACATTAAACTCCTCTTTTTAAAAAATAAAAAACGACTCACAAGTCATCATTTTATAAAAATCAGACTTATGCGGTCGCTTCTGTTAGCCTTTATTTATTACTTAAAAATCTTTAAATTGAACGTTATCAGGTAACAACTAAATACAAAAATTTAACATTAAATTGATTATCTTTATTTCTAATACCTATCTATCATAGCTTCCTATTAAGAACATATCTCCTTTTAATGTGTACTCACTGCAATCAGTTATTAAGATAAAACTATCTCCTTTTTTCACATCATAACTGTTGCCATCTATTTCTACACTTCCACTACCCTTAAGGACAGTAAATAAATTTCCTGTTCTAGTTTTTTCTAGAGAAACTTGTCCCGCTACTTCAACCTTAAACACAGAGAAATACTTCTCATCTGCTAAGTATGTTACTGTAGCGCCTTCTAATTTCTCCTCTTTAGGGCTTGTAGTAACTTTTTTAAATGGAACTTTCGTCACATCTTTTGTTTTCTCTATATGAAGTTCACGCTTATTACCATTTTTATCGACACGATCGTAATCATATACTCGATATGTCGTGTCAGAATTTTGTTGCACTTCGTATATTAATATTCCTTCTCCAATCGCATGAAGAGTTCCCGCTGGAATATAGAAGAAATCTCCCGCCTTAACTTCTTCTTCTATAAACAGTTCTTGCCATTGTTCACCATTTATTTTATCATTGAACTCCTCTTTTGTCTTAGCAGTATGTCCATATACTAGCTTCGAACCTTCTTTAGCATCCAGTACATACCAACATTCCGTTTTACCAAGTTCACCATTCTCATTTTCACGCGCATAATCATCTTCAGGATGTACTTGAACTGATAGATTATCACTAGCATCTAAAATTTTAATTAATAATGGAAACTTATCATACACTTTCTCAGTAAATAAAGTAGGCTGTTTCTCATAAGCTTCTTTTAATGTTAAACCTGCTAACTCACCGTTTTTTATTTTTGAACTACCGTTATCATGGGCGGCAATAACCCACGCTTCTCCAATATTTCCTTGTGGAATAGAAAAATCAAACTTCTCTAAATTACGTCCACCCCAGATTCTTTCACAAAATACAGGCTCTAAAAAAACTATTTTATCCATTTTATTCTCCTTAAACTATACTAACTTCAAATTTATTATACACTAATTACTCTTCTTTATACAGCATATACCTATTATTATTTTACAAGAAACAGTTTTCAAAATATTAATTTTATGGTAATATATCGTTGTATAGAAATTTAAAAAATCATTAATATTAAAGATAAGAATGTCTTTATTTAGAAAGTAGGTATATTATGTTATTAGGTATTGATATTGGTGGAACAAGTATTAAATTTGCTGTAATTGATGATAACTACAAAATCATCCATTACGAAACTTGTAAAACGCCTGACAATGTAACTGTAAAAATTACTGATGAAATGTTCAGAATCGCAAGCAAAATCCGTGAAAGCTATAACTTCTCTGCAGCTGGTATCTCTGCGGCTGGTGTTATCGACAATGTTAACATGGAAGTTATTCGTTCAGCTCCAACTATTAAGAACTATCTTGGAACTAACTTCAAACGTGATTTTGGAGATAGACTAGGTATTCCAGTATACGCAGATAACGATGTTAACTGTGCCTTACTTGGTGAACAATGGCTTGGTGGAGCAAAAGGTTTAGATGAAGTATTCTGTATGGCTTTAGGAACTGGAATCGGCGGAGCTTACTTCCTTACTAGTCTTCCTTTCGGATCTAACTTCGGTGTAGGTGAAATCGGACAATCTCTTTACGATTTCGACACTAAAACTACTTACGAACAACGTGCTTCTACTATCGCTTTAGATAGAAAAATCAAAGCCGAAATGTACGAAGGAATTAGTGTTATCGAATTCTTCGATCTTTGTAAACGTGAAGACACAACTGCACTAAAAGTACTAGATGAATGGTTATTCGAACTTGCTCGTGGTATTGTTAACTTACTATGTATCCTAGATCCTAAGTATATCGTAATCGGTGGGGCTGTTTCTGCTCAAGGAGATTATTTATTAAATAAACTAGAAGCAAAAGTACGTGAACTTCACCCAATCGAAAACAACCAAACTAAATTCCTAGCAGCTGAATTAGGAAATGATGCAGCTCTATACGGAGCTATTAGCCCATTTGTAGAAAAATAAAATATTGAACTTTATCCCCTCTTTACTTAAATAGTAAGGAGGGTTTCTATCTTTCAACAGAACTTCAAACTCTGTTCTAAGTTAATTTATAACTTTTGCAACCGTTTAAATTTTTTTCTAATGTTTTTTAAGTTTTTTCTTTACAAAGTCCTACATAAGTGATAATATAAATTTAAGTTAACACATTAAATTTTGATAAGTATATTTAATATTAAATCGAGGAGGGATCAACTTGAAAAAATACGAAAAGATTATAAATGACATCATCTTAAAGATACAAACTGGTATTTTTAAAGAAGGTGAACAGCTCTATACAGAAAAAGAAATAAAAGAAATATATAATGTTAGTAGTACTACTGCCGTACGTGTACTTAACGAACTAGAATCAGCAGGATATATTTTTAGAATTCAAGGTAAGGGAAGTTTCGTAAACAAAACCCTAGTTAATAAAAAAGTCTTCGTTACAGAAAACAACAATTTCCATAAACATTTCAAAGAATCAGTATCTGAACATTCTGAAGTTATCGAAGCTGAGATTATTCAAGACAAAGAACTTTGTGCTAAATTGAAATTAAAAAATCAAAAACTTCTAAAAGTAGCTCGTATAAAATATATTGGTAATGTCGCTTGGGCTCATCAAACTAACTATATTCCAATTAAATATTTACCTGATGTTAACCTTGACGATATCGACAGTTTTAAAGAACTTGCTACTATGATTAGAAAAAAATATCGTATAGATATTCACCAAGAAAAATCTAAAAAATATATGCAAGTTATAGTTGATACTCCTGAAGAAATTGCCAACTTTATCGCAAAAGATGGTGAACCTTGTTTTGAATTTGATAGGTACACCTACTTTGCAGACGGTAAAATTTTTGAATATGTAAAAATCTATATAAATTACAAATACTACAGCTTAACTATTAAAGATTAAGCTCTGATTGGAGTTAACTATGAATAAAAAAGAAAAAATCTTAAACCAAATTAAAGGCGGAATTATCGTTTCTTGCCAAGCGTTGCCAGGTGAACCACTTTACGTTGAAGAAGGTGGAGTCATGAAACTTATGGCTCTTGCTGCTAAAGAAGCTGGTGCTGTTGGTATTCGTGCACAAGGAATTACTGATATAGTTCAAATCAAAGAAACAGTTGACCTACCTGTTATCGGAATTATTAAACAAAGTTATGAAGGTATGTCACAATTCATCACAGCAACTATGAAAGAAGTAGATGCTCTTGTAGAAACAGGTTGTGAAATAATCGCCTTAGACTGTACTTTACGCCCGCGTTTTGATGGTACAACAATCAATGATTTTATCGCAGAAATCAAAGCTAAGTACCCTGACATTCTTTTAATGGCAGATATTGCTACATTCGAAGAAGGTGTAAATGCGGCTAACATCGGTCTTGATTTTGTCGGAACTACATTGAGTGGTTATACAGAAAATACAAAAGATAGACCGAACGAAGTAGACCTAGGTCTTATCAAAAAGCTATCTGAAACTATTTCTGTGCCAATAATTGCAGAAGGTCGTATCCACTACCCTGATCAAGCAAAAGCAGCTTATGACGCAGGGGCATTCAGCGTAGTAGTTGGCGGAGCTATCACTCGTCCAAAAGAAATCGCAGCTAGATTTATTAATGCAGTGAAATAAACAAAAAGTTCTAATTGATACTTGATCAATTAGAACTTTTTTATATTATTTTTCCCAAGCACGTCCGTCGATGTAGCTTGAATTTCTGTAGTTTTCTTTCGTCGGTTTTACCGGCATTATTATCGATAACAATATATATATCAATATTGGACTACCGAATGAGAAAATACTCGCTAATAAGAATAGTACTCGTAAGAAACTCACACTTATTCCAAATCTTTTACTTAAACCACTGCATACCCCAGAGATTAAAGCTCCTTCGTATGATTTATACATCTCTTTATCTTCTAAAAAATTAAGAAATTTATTCCATAATTTATTTAATCCATCTATCATAATAAATTCCTCCTGACTTTATTGTTGATATTTTATTATTCTGACTTTATAAATATTATATCACATTTCCATGATATATATTAACTATTGTACTCATGCGACTTTAAACTAAGTTTATATTATTATAATTAAGAAAGAAATTATTCTTGTGATTCAATTATTCTAAAAAATTTCAATTGCCATTTTTGTGCTTCTAGCGCTGTTTTATTTAAATCCGTACACCAAGGTGGATAAAATCTCATAGCCATTTTTCCTTCACTATCTTTTGTCGAGAGAATTTTTTTATGGATAGCCTCATCATTTGGAATAATAAAAAGTCCTCTCTTATCGTTATCGATCACAACAATAACGAGTTCATTCCCCAAATCTTCATTTGTATAAGGAATGTTCTTGTTATTTTGGTCTTTTTTCCAAAAAGCTGTAAAATACCCCTCTTTTTTTGGTGTTTTTTTTGCCAAGCGACATCTTTTATATCCTTGCTCTTCCTTTATTTTGATAAGGATACCTTCGTATTTTTCATTCCACTTTTCTTTAATGAATTCAAAATCACCATAACACTCATTTAGAACCTCAAGTATTTTCATTATGACGCACGTCCCCCTTAACAAAATTTTTTTCACTTGAATTACTGCATACCCCTGGTATAATACCCCCCTCGTATGATTTATAATCTTTTTATTTTCTAAAAACTTAATTCATATTTTATTATTCTGATCTTATAAATATTATATCATATTTATATGCTATATATTACTTGTTATACTCAGGTGACTCTAATCTAAGTTTATATTATAAGATTTTTAATAAATATCTCCAAAACCATATTATCTGTGAAATACTTATCTTAAAAAATAAAAGAACACTCCGAAGAATGTTCTTTCATTTTTTGACAAGAGTCTTAAAGGATGGACGGCGTACCCATCATCTCAGGTACTCTATAAAAGAGTGTGTAGAGAGCCTTTTCTACTTCAATAAGACTTTTTTTTATCTTTAATATTATAACAAATATTTTGGTTTGTCAAAATACTTGCCATTTATCCCCCTTTTTAAAATTTTTCAAATTTTCTTCTTGACAAGTGAGTGTTTACTCACTATAATATTGACTATAAGGTGGGTGTTTACTTACCAAAGGTTTGAAATCTTATTTCTAATGGGATATTTCTTAGCACCTATCCTGAACTATATAATAATCGTAGTTCTAAAAACATTAGGTGAATTAATATCTCTCAAATAATCTCAGCTATATTTTTTAATCATAGAGTGAGTGTTTACTCACTTCAGAAAGGAAGATAATTCTTATGAAAAAATTAATACAAATTACTTCATTATCAAAAAGCTTCGGCGATCAAACAGTCCTTGATAACATTGATTTCAACCTAGAAAAAGGTGAAATTGTCGGTCTTATCGGTCCATCAGGATCGGGAAAATCAACATTAATAAAGACAATGCTCGGTATGGAAAAAGCAGATAAAGGTGAAGCCCTTGTTCTAGATAACAAAATGCCAAAAAGAGAAATTCTTTCTAATATTGGATATATGGCACAAAGCGATGCTCTTTATGAAATGCTTACCGGTTATGAAAACTTAGAATTTTTTGGAAAAATGAAAGGTGTTCCTTCAAAACAACTAAAAAAAGAAATAGCTTATATAGCAAAAATAGTTGACCTAACCGACCACTTAAAAAAATTAGTATCGAATTATTCAGGTGGGATGAAACGCAGACTTTCACTCGCCATTGCGTTAATCGGTAGCCCTGAGTTACTTATACTCGATGAACCTACTGTCGGTATAGACCCTAGCCTTCGTCGTAACATTTGGAAAGAATTGTTCAAACAGAGGGATAACGGTGTTGGCATACTAGTAACAACTCACGTAATGGACGAAGCAGAACTTACAGACAAAGTTGGACTCCTTCTTCGTGGAGATATTATCGATTTTGACACACCAAAAGATCTAAAAGAAAAAAATAATGTTATTACTATCGAAGAAGTATTCTTAAAAGTGGAGGAAAAATAACATGAGAATTTTAACTATTTCAAAAAGAGTTTTTAAGGAGTTTTTTAGAGATAAAAGAACTTTAGCTATGATGTTCGTCGCTCCAATTTTTATAATGTGGTTAATTAGCATAGTCTTTTCAGCAAACACAAATTCTGAAATTACTGTTGCTTCTGTAAACACTCCTCAAAGTGTCGTTTCAGTAATGAAAGATATCGACAATGTTCATATAGAGGAATATCAATCAAAAGAAGCTGCTGAAGAGAAATTAAAAAATAACGAGATAGATACTGTAATTTCTTACGATAACAATACCTACACGGTAACTCACGCCAACATAGACACTACAAAAACTATGCAAGCCCAACAAGTTTTAAAAAGTTCTATAAAAGCATCAGAAGCGAAAAATTTGGTGGAAGTTGTAAAAAAAGTAAATCCTAAATTAAGCGAAAACAAACAAGAACCTGAAGTTAAAGAATATTATAACTACGGTAATTCAGATTCAACTTTTTTCAATAAAGTTGCACCTACTTTAATCGGCTATATCCTATTCTTCTTCGTATTTCTAATCTCTGGAATGGCTCTACTAAAAGAGCGTACTAGCGGAACTCTAGATAGACTCTTAGCAACCCCGGTAAAACGAAGTGAAGTCGTACTAGGATATGTACTCTCTTATAGCTCATTAGCCGTAATTCAAACTATTATCGTCACTTTATCATCTGTATATTTATTAAATATTGAAGTTGCTGGAAATCCATTTTATGTTATAATAGTTAATGTATTACTAGCAATGGTTGCCTTAACATTAGGTTTACTAATCTCAACGGTTGCAAAATCAGAATTTCAAATGATGCAGTTCGTTCCGGTAATAGTTATTCCACAAATGTTCTTTTCAGGAATAGTATCTGTTGAGAGTATGGGAAAAATCGCTGTCTATATTAGTAAAATCTTACCTGTTACCTATGCTAGTGACGGTTTAAGCAAAATAATTTTAGAAGGTAAAAATCTTCTTGCGATTACAAATGATATAATAATTCTACTTGCACTTTGCATCCTTCTAATAATTCTTAATATTCTGGGCTTAAAACGATATAGAAAAGTTTAAAAAAACAATAGGAGACTCTTATGACTGAAAACATCTTAAAATCTTACTTTAGCATATCTCATGACGAAACCTTCCCACCTGGTAAGAAAAAAACAATAGAAGCTGCGATTAAATTATTCGCAAAACAAGGATACCACGGTACATCTACGCTTCAAATCGCTAAAGAAGCAGGCATTAGTCAAGCAACAGTATTCAAATACTTTAAAACTAAAGAAGATTTATTACATTTAATAATAGTCCCTGTTATTCCTAAATTATTTTTAAATTTTCTAAAAAGAACTCAAAATACTAACTCACTTGAAGAATTAATCAGTTATGTTGTGGAAGATCGCATGGTTTTCCTAAAAGAAAATAAGGATATTGTAAAAATAATCTACTCAGAAATATTAACAAATGAAAATTTTAAAACACAACTTATTGACTCTTTAAAAATAACATTTGAAAAAATAGATTTCAAAGCTATATTACAAACATATAAAGAAAATAATCCTGAAGTTAACGAAAACTTATCGACAGCTGAGATAATTCGTTCATTCTCAGGACCTATCACTACGTACTCAGTCCAAAGATTTATTCTTTTTGAGAATATTCCATGCCCTACTGAGGAGCATGATCTACAATTTATTAAACAACAAATTTATAAAAACTTAACAAGGTAAGAAAAAGAGGAGCTTACCCAAAAGCCCCTAAAATTTAACAAAGTTCATATGAGAACTCATAGACGCAGTGGTTTATTGATATCTAAATTCGCTTTTTAAACGCTTTTTAGATATCTAATAAACTGTGCGGGGGTGACTCTAAAAAAATCGCGATTTCTCCGAAATCACGATTTTTGAGTCACTCCCTCTTTTTTTCTATTCACCTAATCTAATTACCTTGTCACATATTGATAATGTTGATTTATTATGTGAAATTATTATTGTTATCTTGTCTTTTTTACTTTCTTCTAAAGCTTTTAGCACTTCGATTTCACTGAAGATATCGATGTTCGCTGTTGCTTCATCAAGAATCAGAAGTTTACTATCATTGTAGAATGAACGAGCTACTGATAAACGTTGTTTTTGACCTGAACTTATGTTCGAACTTCTCTCACCAACGATTTCATTTTCACGGCGTTTTAAGTTATCCACAAAACCTCTTAAATTAGTTTTTCTTAACGATGCATCCAACTCTTCTTTATCTAAATCTTCTTCGAAGAATGTAAGGTTATCTTTAATTTTTGCATTGAATAAGTAACTATCTTGCAGAATTATCGAGCTATTTTCTCTAAAATAACGGTTATCTATGTCTCTTAGATCAATATCATCGATAGTGATATTACCTTCCATATTTTCATCTGAGATAAATTTCATAATAAGTTTCGCTATTGTAGATTTACCACAACCACTAGGTCCACTTAATCCGATAATCTCACCTTTTTTCACGTCGAAGCTTAGATTATCCACTACAGTATTATCAGCGTAACGATATGTTAAGTTCTCAACTTTAAGTTCGTTAAAATCAACAACTACTCCACTATTTTCCGCTTCTTCTGATGTATTCATAAGTTCTAAAAATCTCTTTCCACTAGCCATCGTCTGACTTAATGTTGAAGCAAGGTTCCCCATGTATAAAATAGGAATAAACGATACGATAAACATCGCAACTAATGAAACAGTTACAAACTGACTATCAAGCGAAGATGCCACATAGATAAATGCCAACACCCCGATATTGTAAGTTACAACATTTAGAACATTCAGATCTACTAAAAATTTATTTTTTAGATATGAACTTCTTGTCAGTTCTTCAGTTTCCATATCGATATTACGTTTTGCTTCATCGATTTTTCCATATTGTAATGTTTCAAAAATTCCGTAAGCTTCTTCTGATGAATTGTTGTTTACTTGAGTTAGTTTACGACGATAATTTTTACCAACATCTTGCCCAACATTTCTAAAGCTTAACGGATACACAAGTCCGATTACGATATAAATTATTAATGCTACTAATGCTAATTTCACACTAAAGAATAATAGGAAGAAACTAACTACTAAGCTTTGTACGATATAAATCATAAAT
This sequence comes from Gemella sp., assembly GCF_057272915.1. Classification (NCBI taxonomy): domain Bacteria; kingdom Bacillati; phylum Bacillota; class Bacilli; order Caryophanales; family Gemellaceae; genus Gemella; species Gemella sp. The sequence continues at coordinate 32,428 of NZ_DBHIUF010000001.1, read as the reverse complement.
GGTGTTATCGTATGCGCGTAGAAAACTTCTAATAATTCAATATCAGTCGTAATCATCGTCATGTAATCACCTGAAGTATTTTTCGTAAAATTATCGACAGAGATGCGTTTAAATTTTTCTAAAACTTTAACACGTAAGGCATGTAATACTTTGAATGCCACATAGTGATTTAAAAGTTGCTCAGTATAACTGAATAACCCTTTTAACACGGCTAAAGCAAAGATTACTATAAATAAAATTACAGCTATTGTCGTTATTTTTGTTAAAAAGAATAACGAGATGAAGTAGGTAAATACAACAAGTGTTAAGTGTCCTAAGCTTCCGAATAAAGTCGCTCTAAGCAATGGACGTTTAAAATCCTGAGCAATAGCTAACAGTTGTTTTAATTCTCTTAATGATGTCATTACTCTACCTCCTTAGCTAAAAATTTTGATTTCAGTTGTTGTTGGTCTGTGAACAATCTTCTATATAATGAATTTTCTTCAATCAGCTCATCATGTGTTCCTTCTTCGATAATTTTCTTATCTTTTAGAACATAGATATTATCTGCATTTGTCACAGTCTCTAAATCGTGAGAAATAACGATGATAATTTTCCCTTCTTTAATTGAATCGAAGGCATTAAGTACGATTTCCTTACTGTAATCATCAATATTCGATACAGCTTCATCAAGTATATATAAGTAAGAATCTTTCAAAATTGCTTTCGCTGCAAGTAGTCTTTGTTTTTGACCTCCAGAAAGATTCGCAGCTCCTATCGCAAGCTCATAATCTAGACCTCCATGTTCTTCTACGAAATCTCTAAGATTAACTTTTTCTAAAGCATTGTACATTTCTTCTTCACTTATATTTTTACGAACACTTAAATGCTCTCTTACAGTTCCTTTAACTAAGTAACTATCATTAGTAATAAGTGTCGTAATTTTAGCCATCTCTCTAGTAGGAATACTATCGATATTGAAGTTGTCGTATTTTATACTTCCGCTATAGTTAGAATTTAAACCTAAGATTAATTTGATAATAGTAGACTTACCACTGCCACTTTCTCCTACTAATGCTGTTTTTGTACCAGGTTTAAATATCATATTGATATTTTCTAAAGTTGTCTCCTCACCATAAGAGAAGCTTACATTGTTCAGAACAATATTCTTTCCAGCCTCTACCTCAATAGTTTCATCTTTTTCTTGCTCTGGATGATCAAGAAGTTTATAGATATTATCTAACTCAACATTTCCTTTCATCGAAATATGGAACAAGCCACCTAAAGCACGCAACGGTTTGAAACATTCTAAAGAGGCTACGATTACGAAAACAATAAGTTTCTGATCTTTCACCACAAAAACAGCAATAATCGATAAAACAAATATAGAAATATAAGTAATAGCATCCATCACATTAATAGAATTAAGTTGGTGACGAAGTAACGCCATCGTTGATTTTCTATATTTCGCACTACGAGTATCAACATCGCCCGCTACATTATCTTCTTTACCATAAATTTTTGCCGTTGTGAAACCTGATAATCTATCATAGAATACTTCAGATAAACTTAAGAAATCGCTGAAGTTCTTTTTATTAGCCTTTTTTGACTTCTTAATAATAATCATAATAGACACAGGAATAAGCGGATATAGTAATAACATCGCTATAAATAGTAGGATATGAATCTTTCCATAAATCACAAACGAGCTAAGCACTATAAATAATGTCGCAAACATCTGCGGTACAAACTTATTGAAATAAAACTCGATATTCACAATCGATGAAGAATTCATCACAAGAAGACTACCAGTATTTACTGCTTTTGTGTAATTTAATGAAAGTTTTTCTACTTTGTTGTAAATCTCTTTCCTTAATGTATTTCTAACCTGTTTAGAAATTTTGTGACTGAAGTAATTATCCCCTGTTGTAGCTCCGTAATACACTACTAAACCTATCACCGTCTTCAGGATAAATCCAAATAAAGCACCGCTTCTACTCTCTTCACCTAGTGAATAAAATAGAAAATCTACGAAATTGTAGATAAAAAATAACGAGCACCAAAAGGCAACAAGTTTAAGAATTGCTACGAGATATACTTCTTTTTTGATATTAAAGAGAGCCATCGCTCTACCATCTATCTTCATAATATCTCCTTATTTAATTTCAAATTTAGATTTATTTACACAAAAAGAGTAAAAATGATAATGAAGGATTTTTGTTTTTTTTAATCCAACATTCACTCTTTTTATAAAAAAGGTTCTAGTTACCTACATTGATATTAATTATCAATTATACCTTTTTTATTATACTATATAGATAAATTAAAAGATAGCTTTAATGTTTATTGTTACGAAAATGTTCAAAAATACGAAGAATGTTCGGGAAATAGAGTTTTAGACTCATTCCTAGATATTTATAATTTTTACTTCGTTGTTCTTTTTGAGAGGACAAGCGCTGCAAAGTCTCTTTTTCAAGTTGTCTTTCTTGAACAGACACTTTCCTGCCGTTTTACTCGTTGTGTGTCCATTAGAAAAAGACAACAACTCAGTTTTATTATTTTACTGAATTGCTGTCTTCATATTTACATACTAAATTCTTCTTTTAACGCTTCTTGTAATAACTGGCTTACGTTTATGTTATTTCTTTTTGCTAACTCATTTAGATAACTAGGTATCGATACATTTCTTCTTACTGTTTTTACTTCTGATTTTCTTGCATATTCTAGCATATCAACACCAACTAAACTTACAAAACTAGCCTCTTTTATTGAGAACTCATCTACTTCAATTTCTAAATCTTTTATATCTCTTGCTATCGGAAACTCTTTTCCATCAATATAATACTCATACAACCAAGCACCTAAATAATCACTGGCCATAAAAAATGCATCTTTTAAATCTTCTCCTTCAGTAGCACCAAAATCTAAATCAGGGAAAACCACTGTATATCCGTCATTCTCTATATTTTTATAAAATATAGCAGGATAGACTACATTCATAATAATACCTCCTATTATTAAAATAAGGAGCGGGAACTATTTTAATCCCGCCTGTTTCAAAATCCTATGTTCTAGACCTTTTCCTAAAGCACGATTATGAAGCGGAACTTGTGTTACCCTACCAGTCTTGGGATTCCTAAACTTTCTATGCGAACCATCACCACTTTTTACATAAATGAAGCCATTCGCTTCTAAAAGCTTAATCATCTCTTTAGATGTCATTGGCATTGTATTGTCCTCCTTACCTTTATTATACACATTTATACACATTAATTCAAGAGGAAGGTGCTTCACCGAAAGTCCTAAATTTTAGTTCTTACATTTTCTATTTTATAAGAATAAAAATCCATAGCTACACAACAAAAAAGAAGGTTCAAGATTGTTTTAAATCTCACCCTCTCTCTTATTCAATCATCTAACTACCTAATGTTATTACTTTATCTGCTAAGTTTTCAATTTTTTCACTATTTCTATGAGTTATCATAATAACTGTAGATTCTTTGTCTTTTAATATTATTTCCTCGATATCATCTGCCAACTTACTATCTAAGTTCGCCGTACCTTCATCGATTATGAATACATCTTTTTTATGATATAAACTTCTTGCTAGTCCTAATCGTTGCAACTGTCCACCTGATAAAGCTAAGTTTTTATTGTCTAGTATAGTATTTTCTTTTTCTTCTAAATTATCAACCACATCAACTAACTTACAATTTTCCAGAACTTCTCTAAACAACTTATCGTTATATTCTTTGTTTAAAATAATATTATCCTTAATCGATAAATTTAACAATTGTACTTTTTGATTCATCGTAGAAATTGCCGATTTAATATCAAATTGTTTTAATTCTCTATTATCCCATTCTACACTACCTTCATAGTTCTTCAAATCACCATTTAAAATATTTATCAACGTTGATTTTCCACTACCACTTTTACCTTTTATTAAATACTTCTTGTTTTTCTCAAAAGTTAAATTAGGAAATTCTACCGTCTTATCTGGATAGTTATATTTAACATTAGAAACTACAATTCCCTTATCTAATTTTTCGACTCTCGGTAAACTTTTCTCTTCTTTAATTTCTGGGTACTTATTCAACAACTCATTTGCAGAAGCGAAATTCGGATATAGCTCGATTACTTTTGTCAATCCTCCAAAGAATTCTCCTGTATAACCTGATATCGCAAATATCATCGCAAATTCAATATATCCTTTATATGCAAAATATCCCGCAATAAAAATCAACGCGATTTGGTTTCCTGCATTTATTGTCACATTCAACCCTTGTAAAGTCATAATAGATTTTTTTCTATTAACTTTAGCATTTTTTATATTTTTTGAACCTACATTTACAATTCTATCTAATAAATTCAACGCAGAAAAGTTATTTAGCATTTCTGAACTAGCCAGCGCATTCTCTAAATCCTTATTGAAATCTTCTGTAGCTTTTGAAATGTCTTTTGTCGTTGTTTTTATCGCTTTGTTGAAATACTTAGGTAGAACCATCATTAATAAAGACAATGCAAGTGAGATAATAAATAACGTAATATTCACCTTAAGTAATGCAATTGTTGAGATAACAACTAAAGATATACTGTAAATCGCAAATAAACAATTAGCCGCATATTGCTCAAACTGCTGGATATCAGTAGTATTTAAAGCTATACATTCTGCTCCATTATTGTGTTTCTCGTTATAAACTAACTTTTCCTTGAAATCCGCAATTGCTGTTTTTCTAAGACTTGTAGAAAAATTTTGAATCAACTTTTCAACGTATATCGCTCTGAAATAACCCAATGTATTCAAAACAACATATATCAACATAACTGCAATAGTCGCCGACACCATAAATCTTAAATTTTTATCTACCGTCGCCTGGATAATCAAACTAAATCCATAAGACGTCGCAACCTGTGCTGCTGCGCATAATACCGTAATAATAAATACTAGTATGCTATATTTTTGTTTAAATAATAACTTAAACACAATCTTCACCCCTAATACTAACTTTTAAAATCCTTCTTATATTCTGAATTTAAAGTATATTTATTATGTAAATTTTATCAGAGATAATAAATATAATCAATACAATTTATGAAAATTATCACATTTTATTTTCTAATTTTCAGATTTTTATCGAAATAACTTTTATTTTAAATCTAAAATAGCTTCTCAAACGTACTTTTGGGACTGATCCAGAAGACCTTAATTTTAACAAAGTGTATATAAGAACTCATAGACGCAGTGGTTTATTGATATCTAAAATCGCTTTAGAAAAGCTTTTTAGATATCTAATAAACTGTGCGGGGGTGACTCGACAAAATCGATTTCTCCGAAATCATGATTTTTGAGTCACTCCCAAAAGTCCAAATGCAAATAAAAAGAAATAAACTCCAGATTTTTCCTCTGGAGTTTGTTTTCGTCTATTCTTTTATAATTCTATAGTAAATTTTGATGTTATCATATAAACTATTAGGATATTAAATTTACACCTCTTTTATTTCATCCAAATCTAATATATTTCCAATTTTCTCATATACCTCTACTGTATCTGAAAATTTTATATCCTTTGTATACGGATTATTCTTTGCATATCTGTCCCATATATTTTTTATTGTACGATTAATTTTAAATAGTTCTACTATTTCCTTATATTGTCTAATTGCTTTCAAAGAACTTCTTTGTCTCGCTGTTTTCACTATAGCTTCTCCTAATATTTCTTGATTAATCTTATTATTATACATATTGTATATCATATATAAATCATAAAAATCACGAGCTCTTGTTGTTGTAATGTTTCTACTTGAAATTGTTTCAAATTTTTCCGCAAGTATTGTCTCTATGGTGTATGTAATAATAGAAATTGTCCCTTCCTCTAATATTCTAGAGTAAGAATATTTAATTTCTCTAGGTGTAATAACATCACCAGTAGTTATATCTATATTTAATCTTGCATTAATTTTCCCGAATTTACACTCAATACTTGCACTAAAATCCTCATAGACATCAGCATTTCTTATCGGTGTTAGTTTTATCAATTTATAACTGATTTCTAAATCAATTTCTATATCTAAAATTTCATTAATTATTCTAGTAATAGTTTCTTCATTTACAGGAATACCTTTAATTGTAGTATCCATATCCATTGTACTCCTCATATCAACACCTATTAGAGAAGAGATTAATAACCCACCTTTTAATATGAAATTCTCCCTGTATTTTGACTTAGATAACTTTTCGAGTATCCCTTCAAAAAGACACATTTGTAGCAAAGAATTAGGATTAACACCTTTTTCTTTCGATATATTTCTAATAGCCCCTTTTATTTGTTCTGCTGTCTTCATAATAATACCTCCGTATAAGGTTTCAGCTGTTCTTCCATATTCATATACATGGCATATTTAGATAATTTTAATAAATCTTTATCTTCACCTCCAAAATATAATTTCATAGCTTCACTAAATACGCCAGAATCAACTCTATCTTTATCTCTTATAAGATCTAGTATAGTTTTTTCTTTATCATACACGCTAACTTCTCTACCGAATGGGCTGATTATTCTTTCCTTACCTAAATCATAATATTCTTTTTTACTATATTTAAAGGAAATATCATCCCTGTTTTTCTTAATTCTACTTACATTATCACCTTTCATTACCATCATAACATAGTTGAGTGGCATTCTTGTGGATAAACCTTGCAAGTAGGCTGCAGTTTCATGAGAGAATACTCCCTTTGGTATTCTATGAGAAAAATAAAGATACTCGTCTATTTCTTCATTAGTTAAGACGTATAATCCGTTCGCTACTTTTACTATTTCTTCATCATGCGTAAGTTTTTTTAACGTATCCTTATGGATTCCCAATGATAATGCATCTTTTGTTGTAATAATTCCATTATTTTCCTTCATTTTATTTAGTAGTAATTCTTTTTTACTCATCATTCCCACCGCCTTTTTGTTCTTACATTTTCTATTTTATAAGAACAAAAGTCCAAATGCAAATAAAAAGAAAAACTCCAGATTTTTCCTCTGGAGTTTATTTTCATCTATTCTTTTATAATTCTATAGTAAATTTTTGATGTTATTGCATAAACTATTAGATAAAAGATTGCGAAGACTACGATTGTCACAGCAAGCGCCTGTAAGAATATGCTGCTATCTGTTATTAAGAATAATCTTAAGATTTTCTCGATAAATGGATATGCTACTATCGTGTGTAATGTCGCTATAATTAGCGGTGAGAAGAAGATTAACAGTACTTGCGATCTTATTGATTGTTTAATCTGTTTATCTGTAATACCTACTTTTCTCATGATTTCAAAGTTTCCTTTATCTTCATATCCTTCTGAGATTTGTTTGTAGTACATGATTACCACTTGAGATGTTACAAATATTAAACTTATGAACACTCCAATGAATAGGAATGATGCAAAGACTCCTCTAAATGTAAGTTTATTTTCATCTTTCCCTTCTATTTCTATTCCCACTTGTTTTTCTAATTTTTTAAAACTTTCGATTACCTTGGCTTCTTTAGTAGTGTCTTTAATATTAAATGCAACATAGTTTTGAACTGTAGCTGTTCCAGTTGCTATACTTATTCCTCTACTATCTGGATTTTGTTTACTAAGTTCGTCCATTCTCGCAGCTAATTGTGTAGCTATTTTTTCCGCTTCTTTATCATCTTTTACAACAACGTAGTAAGTATCAATAATATTCGCCGCTGCTGAACCTATTGCTCCTGGAAACTCAGATAATTTTTCTTTAATTTTATAGTCACTACCATTTAGAGAAATACTATTATGGTTGTAATTTCCTTTTTTATCAATATGCAATAAAACCTCATTACTTTCTAATGTTTTATTTTTATTAGCTACCTTGTTATAATCTTTTAATTCAAGGACAGTTATCATTTTCACATTAGCTAAGTCAACCCCTAGATTAGCTTCGGCCTTGAATTTATCATTCAATAGTCTTCCTACCATAGGTACTGAATTATATGAAACCATATCTTCCACTTCAGTTCCTGCTTCTTTAGCTGATAATTTTACATTATTTTCAATTTCTTTTAGTTTATCACTAGTAGAATGATAACCTGCAATCATTAATTGTCTTGGGAATCTCTCATTATAAGATTTTTCCATGCCTGCATATAACGCCGATGTTGTTCCCATAGTTACAAGAACCATAGAAGATAATATACAGATATTCGCTAATCCTACTGCATTTCTCTTCATTCTGTATAATAAACCAGAAACGCTGATAAAGTTTTTAGGTTTATAGTAGAAGTTTTTATTATTTTTCATAATTTTTAGTACTGTAATACTTACTGCCATGAATACTAAATATGTACCTATAATTACCGCAATTACCGCAAAGAAGAATACTGTTATTGCTTTTATAGGATTTTGTACAGTTTGCGCTGTGTAATAACCATAACCGATTAAACCTAATCCAATTATCGCTAAAATCCATCTTGATTTCGGTTCTTTTTCACCTTTATTTTCATCTTTTAATAAGGCTACAATTCTAAGTCTAGCTATTTTTATAACAGTATAAAGTAGTAATAAGAAGAATATTCCTCCGAATAATAATACTGAGAATACTACAGCTATCGGTGTAATACTAAAACCGAAAGTAACCGTTGCTGAGAATAATTTCAATAGTATTAACAGCATAAGTTTATCGAATAAAATACCTAATCCAATACCGACTACTATGGTAGTTATAGCGATAAAAATCGTTTCTAGCACTAAAATTTTCGCTATTTGTTTTTTTGTCATACCTAACACGGCATACAATCCAAATTCTCTCACTCTACGTTTTACTAAAAAACTGTAAGTGTAAAATAAGAATATTGTAGAGAAAATTGCTATTACAATTATTCCCAAACTTAATACCTGTTTAGTCGCCTCAATACCATTTGGAAGTTTGTTTAAATTATCCCCAAAAGCTAAAGATGAAAGTATATAAAACGACATTATTGTAAAAATTGTTGATAATACATAAGGTACTATAAATCTTTTATTTTTAACAAGGTTATTTAAAGCAAATTTGCTATAAAAGAAGCTCATCTTACTCACCTGCCTGCATTAAAGTTAACGTATCATTAATTTTTTGGAACATTTCACTCGTAGTTGCATTCCCTTTTCTAAGTTCGTGGAAAACTACTCCGTCTTTAATAAATAATACACGTTTTGCACGAGCTGCTGTTTTCACAGAGTGCGTAACCATAATTATTGTTTGTCCTGCGTTATTAAGTTTTTCAAAAACTTCTAATAGTTGATCTGTTGATTTTGAATCCAAGGCTCCTGTCGGTTCATCCGCTAAGATTAATGCTGGATTCGTAATAATCGCACGCGCTACTGCAACCCTTTGACGTTGACCACCAGATACTTCATATGGAAACTTGTTGATTAATTTATCAATTCCTAAAGGTTTAGTTACTTTCTCTAATCTTTTTTCCATATCTTTATATTTTTTATTAGCTAACACTAACGGTAATAAGATATTATCTTTTATAGAAAAATTATCCAGTAGGTTGAAATCTTGGAAGACAAATCCTAGATTGTCACGACGGAAATTCGCTAAGTCTTTATCTTTCAATTTGCTTAAATCTAAATTGTTTAAATTCACATTTCCTGATGTCGCTTTATCAAATGTTGCGATAATATTTAATAAAGTAGTTTTACCACTTCCACTCTCACCCATGATTGCTACATATTCACCATTATCTACTGCGAAATTTACATTTTTTAACGCTTCTGTACTTTGAGTACTTAATCTTGTTGTATAAACTTTTCTTACATTGTTGACTTCTAATAACATTTTTATCACTCCTAAATTCTTTTATCTAATTTTCCTAGTTCGAACTTTTCTACAACTTCCTTGTTGTTTATATTTATATTCTACCTTACTTTTCTTACAGATTCTATCGATTTTCCTTACAAAAAAGCTCCCAACCTTACACTTTTGTAAGATTGGGATATTTATTACTTTTTATTTTAAATAATCTTATAAGCTTTATTTCCTGGGAAATTATAATCGTAATATATCTGTAAATCTTTGTTCAGAGTCGCTATCTAGTCTGTGCGTTATTAGAATTACCGTTAATTCTGGATTAGTTAATAGAAGTTCTTCTATTTTCTCTGCATTATCCTTATCTAAATTAGAAGTTATCTCATCTAACAGTACTACTTTTTTCTCTCTAATAATTCCACGAGCAAGGGCTATTCTTTGTTTTTGACCACCTGATAAATTCTTACCACCTTCTACAAGTTCAGTATCTAAGCCATCCTCAAGACTTGCCAGAAACTCTCCTAGTCCTACACTTTCCAACACGTCTTTAACTTTTTCATCAGCATAATCATCACCTAGCGTTATATTAAATCTTAGACTTTCTGTGAAAATATATGGCTCTTGTGGGATATATAGCATCTTATCATACAGGCTATGCTTACTAATACCCTCTAGTTCTTCTCCGTTAAATTTAATTGCACCCTCATAATTTTCTATTCTTCCAGTCAATAATTTTAACAGTGTAGATTTTCCACTACCACTTTCTCCGACAATAGCGTATTTACCATATTTATTAAATACATACGAAATATTTTTTAATACACTTTTCTCTTCATATTTATAAGAAACATCTTCTAATACTATAGTTTCAATTTCTTCATTTAATAATTTTTTGCCAGTATCTTTATCATTAATTGCCTTAGCCTCTTCTTTGAATTTCTCGAATTTATCAAAGATCGGCACTACGATATTTAACTCTACCGTAATATTCATAATATTTCCTACTGAATTAAAAATCGTAGATGTTAGTGACTCGACCGTTAAAATAGATCCAAAGCCTACAATATTTTTTAGAGCCAGTATTCCCGTTAATAATACTACACCAACTTGCCCTACTAAATTTCCTAAGCCACCTAGGACTCCGGCTAATCCGACACTTTTTCTTAGAGACACAGATTCTTTTAGTACTTCATTAGAAGAAGTTGCTACAATTTTTTTCAAAATTCCTAATTTATTGAAAGATAGTAAACTATCAAATCCCTGTAGGTAATTTGTATTTTTACTTATTAATTTTTCTAATGAGCCTGAGTATCTCTGAGCTTTATTCTGAATAGATTTTTGAGCTAAAGCTGGTAAAACTAATGTAAGAACACTCATTACTATAGAGAAGACGATAATCGACCAGTGGAATGCAAGCAGTCCGACTATAGCTAAAAGAGTCTCTATTATCGCTGTAATACTTTGATAAAAATTACCAAACCCTTTTTCCTCAACAATCATCAAATCATTACTAAGCCACGATATGTAATCACCGCTATTTTTCTTATTGAAATTAGCATAGTTATTTTTAGAAATTGCATCAACAACATCACATCTAATATCAGTTATCATTTTTTGCACTACATAGTTTTCATACGGAATTTTTATATAAATAGAAACTAAAAATAATAAAAACACTATACCTGCATAGGCTATATTATAGAAAAAGCCATCGGTATTCGACTTAATTAATTCGTTAAATCCATCCCCTATAAAATACGCAGCGACAACCTTACATGCTCCCCCAAAAATAATCAGTAACATCAACAAACTATTTTCTAAATATCTTTTCTTTAAATACTGCTTCATCTTTTCCCTCCTTATACCTTACTATTATTCTATCAAATAAAATAAACTAAAACAAGATAGTTTTCAGATAATTTATTCTATTAGTTAGAAAATAATTTTATTTACATTATAATATATATATATATATATATATATCAAGTGGCTTTTTAGGTTTTATAAATTTTACATCTAATAAACTTTGAGGGGGGCATCTTGACAAAATTGATTTCTCCGAAATCTCGATTTTTAAGTTGCTCCATCAAGTTACTTTTTGTGATTTTAGCAAATTATTTCTTCTAGTGATTTATTAGATATCTAAAAGTTTTCATAAAGCGAATTTAGATATCAATAACCCCCTGCGTCTATGATTTATAATATACACTTTTTTAAAATTTAAGACTTTTAGTTCAATTCCCTCAAGTAAATTTTGTCGAGTTTATAGCTAACTTACTTTGGGAGTTTATCAATTTATATCCAGTCTCACTTGTTAAATTAAAAAATCCCCTTAAAAGTTAAATTCATAATCTAACTCTCAAGAGGATCCCTTATTGATTTGTTTTTATCTAATCCCTTAAAGTATCTTCTTTTGGGAATGTTATTTCTACTCTAGTTCCTTCACCTACTTTTGAAGAAATTTCAATATGATGCCCTAGCTTATCTAGAGTTTTTTTACATAAATACAAACCTAAACCACTAGATTTTTTTTCATATCTTCCATTAAAACCTGTAAAACCTTTTTCGAAAATTCGAGGTAAATCTTCTTCTTTAATACCCATACCGTTATCTTCTACAATTAGTTTATTTTCACAAGTTTCTATTATAATTTCTCCACCAGTGCTAGTATACTTCACACTATTACCTAGTATTTGTTCGAAGGCGAAGCTCAACCATTTTTTATCACTAATTACCATTGTTTCATGTGAAACATAGTTTAATTTAATTTTTTTGTTAATAAATATAGTCGCATATTTTTTTACACTATCTTTCACTACTTCATCAAGATTAATCTTAGTAATAACGTAATCTGATGACGTGCTATCTAATCTTATGTACGTTAGAACCATCTCAACATAGCGTTCTATTTTAAACAATTCTTGCTGCAAATTTTTTTGATCTACTTCTTCATTGTCTAATAAAAAATTCATTGCCGCAATCGGTGTTTTTATCTGATGAACCCACATACTATAGTAATCAACCATATCTGTATTTTTTTGTCGATTTTCCTGAGCTAATTTCTCTAACTCTTCATATAATTTCTCTATAATTTTATGATAATAATCTATTCTGACATCCAAGCTTTTCGGTAAATCTTCAAGATCATTTAGAATGTTTTTTTCTAGAAATTTTAATTTTTTATAACTCTCTCTATAATTAACAAAATCTGAAAAACTAGCTATAAGTGCTGTTAAAAAGCAAAAACTTCCTGTATAAACTAGAGCTTCTAGTGGTAAATTATATAAATAAAACATAATAAAAAATATAGCAATAAAAACTACGAATAAAATATAGACTTTTGTGTTTTTCTTTAAATAACTTTTTAATATTTCCATTAGACGATGTATCCTTTACCTTTTTTAGTCGTGATAAATTCATCTATTCCTATACTTTTTAACTTAGAACGAAGTCTGTTTATATTAACCGACAAAGTATTTTCATCTATAAAGTTATCACTTTGCCACAAGGCGGTAATTATTTCTTCTCTCGTTACTATTTTTTCTCTGTTTTCTAATAATACTGTAAGAATTTTACCTTCATTTTTTGTTAGTTCAACGAGATTATCTTGATATTTTACCTCATCACGGCTCATATCAAAAATTACATCCTTATACACTACAAGATTCGAAGATCCACTAAAATTATACACTCGACGTAGTAATGCTTCTATTTTTGCCTTTAGGACAACTAACTTAAATGGTTTTTCTATAAAATCATCCGCACCGATATTCATAGCCATAACAATATTCATATCATCATTCGCAGATGAAATAAAAATTATAGGCACTTTCGACAACTTCCTAATTTCCTCACAGAAATAATACCCATCAAAGTAGGGGAGATTAATATCCATTAATACTAAGTCTGGGGATTGTTCCACAAATTCCTTAACTACATTTTGAAAATCTACAACTTCGTGTGTAGCATACTGCCACTTTTGTAAGTATCCTGCTATAGAATTAGAAATTATCTCATCGTCTTCTACTATCATTACTTTATACATATGTTCACCCCTTAGCTACTATTATTACTAAAATTATATCATAAACATATTTTATTTGATATATATCTACAAAAAATTAATATTATCTTCAAAATTCCTGTCTTCAACAAAAAATAGAGATTACTCAGAAGTAGTATTATGAAATTTCCACACTGTTTTGTTTCTATTTCATACTTCTAAATAATCTCTATTCAAAAAGAGAAAATTGTGGATTAAGATAATCTTTATTTAAGTATATTAATATTAAAATAAATGGCTGTCAAGGGTGTTAAAAATTCTTTCTTAATCCACAATTTTTAATAAAATATTAATTATTTTAATTGTATGTTTCTTGTGAAACTTTTCTCTTAGATATTTTCTAACGCTAAACGTAAATCTTCAATTAAATCATCTGCATTTTCTAATCCAATTGATAATCTAACTTGCTGTGGAGTAATTCCTGTATATTGTAATTCCTCCGGACTTAATTGTCCATGTGTTGTTGATGCTGGGTGGATAGCTAAACTTTTCGCGTCAGCTACATTCGCTAAGTTTGAGAAAATTTCTAAACTATCAATTACTTTACGAGCTGCTTCTTCTCCTCCAACAACATCAAATGAGAAGATTGATCCACTACCTTTAGGTAGGTATTTTTTAGCTAATTCATAATATTTGTTTCCCTCTAATCCTGGGTAGTTGATTGATGCTACTTTAGGATGTTTTACTAAGAAGTCTATTACTTTTTGAGTATTTTCTACATGACGTTCTACTCGTAAAGATAATGTTTCTAAACCTTGTAATAATAAGAATGCGTTAAATGGTGATAATGCTGCCCCTGTATCACGTAATAACTGTGTTCTTACATTTGTAATGAACGCAGCAGGTCCTACATCTCTTGTATAACTTAAGTTGTGGTAACTTGGATCTTCATCAACTAATTGTGGGAATTTTCCACTACCTTCCCAGTCGAATTTACCACTATCTACGATAACACCACCGATTGATGTACCGTGTCCTCCAATGAATTTAGTCGCAGAGTGAATAATAATATCTACACCATGGCTAAATGCATTAATTAAGTATGGACTAGCAAACGTGTTATCAACTACTAATGGAATTTTATGTTTATGAGCAATCTCAGCCCATTTTTCTAAGTCAGCAACATTTGCTAATGGGTTTCCTAATGTTTCTACAAATAGAGCTTTAGTTTTATCAGTAATTGCTTGCTCAATTTCTTCAAAGTTATCTGGATCAACAAAAGTTGACTCTACACCATAGCGTGGTAGAGTAAGTTTCAATAGGTTATATGTTCCACCATATACATTTTTAGAAGATACGATGTGATCTCCTGCATGAGCTAATGTTAGGAATACATATGTAATTGCAGCCATTCCTGAAGCTACAGCTAATGCCCCAACTCCACCTTCTAAAGCATTAATTCTTTCTTCAAAGACTGCCGTAGTAGGATTGGTAATACGCGTATAAATATTCCCAGCTTTTCTTAAAGCAAATGAATCAGCGGCATCTTGAGTATCATCAAAAACAAATGATGTTGTTTGATAAATAGGAACAGCTCTTGCTTTTGTATCTCCAACTGTTTGCCCTGCGTGTAATTGTAATGTTTCAAAACTAAATTTTCTTGTCATAAATATTTTTTCCTCTTTTCTACGTTTTGATAAGTTCTGTGTTTTAGATAATAAAAAAACACCCCTATTGCGTTTGCAATAGAGGCGATCATCTTAATTCGCGTTACCACTCTAGTTTATACTAACCTTGCGATTAGTACCTTATTCAGTACATGTTTATACTGTGTGCTATATCGTGCAGCTCACGTGTTTACCTATTAGATAAACAAAACTCTAAGACCATTTTCAACTAATCTTCACCATGTTACTTCACACCACCCAGTAACTCTCTGTTTTAGCTACGTACTAATCTACTTATCTTTTCAACGTTTGTGTATTAAATTAAACTAATTGTACACCCATTTTATATATTTGTCAACAACTTTTTTCAAAAAAATAAACCGTTTTATTTTTCTTCTATAAAGATGTTAAACAAAAAATCTTATAAAAATATGTTAATTTATTTATTATTCGATAAATAAAAATTCAGTAGAATTATTTGTTTTAATTTAAGGAATAGTAATTTTGTAATTTTTTTCAATTGTAAAATGCAAAAAGGGAAACAGGAGATAAAAAACAAAGCAAAATATCAAGAAAAAAATGTAATAAATAACAGGAGCAACTAATAAAAAAGAATAGAGACTACTAAAATGAAAACTAATAGAAATAGTTAGCAAAAAAGGAATAGAAGTATCGAAGAAAAAATGGACAATCTAATATCAAATAACAATGGAATACTAATAAAAAACTATCAGTTTTTATTAAACATATAACAAAAAGAGTAGGTGTGGACCTTAGAAAAGATAGTAGCTTACACATTTCTTTTAACAAATTACTGCTATTAATCATATTTTATTTCTCTTATTACACTTTTAAAGATATTTCTACACTTTATATCTCTGTCCCTCCTTTTTTTCCTCAACCTAAATCTTCATCCTTCTATCATTTTTATGATATAATAGCAATACTAACACTCATATCACTATATGATTATCCCAGGAGGTTTATATGGAATTTACTAAAACAAATGATGGTTTCGTTAAATATGATGAAAATGGTAGAGTTATAGCTGAAATTACCTATGCTACTACTAATAATCCTAACGTAGTTGTCGCTGATCATACTTTTGTTGATCCTTCACTTCGAGGTCAAGGCGTTGCAGGTAAGCTATTAGATGCGCTTGTTAAAGATATGGCTGAGCAAAACAAAAAAATTAAACCAGCTTGTTCTTATGTCGTTAAAAAATTCCAAGAAGATTCTTCTTACGACTTTATTAACGCCGAAAAATAATATTTAAAAAAAGCAGAAAATTGATTTTTCAATTTCCTGCTTTTACTTTCTATTATATTAATCTATATTATTATTTTTTTATTTAGTTGATTTGTTATTATCTTATTAAAATTTAAGTTAGTTATTTAAAAAATAAATTATATTAATATTCTATAATATATAATTGTCCTTTATCGTATTCCGCTAAAAATATTTTAGAGGCATCTTCATATCCCATTTCTAATAAAGTTGCTTTTAACCATTCTTCTGTTTTATCTAGTGATTCTAGTGTATTAATTTGAATGTTACCGTCTGTTATTATCGGATATTTTGGATTTTCATCACCTTCTAATACTATAATTAACTGTCCATTTTGTTCTAACACGGCTCTTTTAACTTTTTGAATACTGTAAACACCTTGACTTCTTAGTTTAAATGCTAAATCATGGGCTGTTAATCCACTCATTCTAGTAGCTTCTACATCTATTCTACCATTTTTCACTACAGTTGTTGGTTCTCCGTCTACTATTTTCTTAAAAAATGAATTGTTTGTTTTTAACCATTTCTGTATAAGTACCAGGATAACCCATATCAATAATATATTTATATATTGTAAAATTGAAATTGCTGGATTATAAATTACACCACCAATTATTCCACCAAGCACATAGTTTTGTACTTGATCACTCGCTGAAGATGGAGCCAAGTTACTTTTCCCTGATATATTTATTACAAATACTAGTGATATTAATCCTAACGCTAGTTTTATTGCGATATCTATGTATGAAAATTGCATTATTTATTTACCTCCACTTTTTCTACTACTGGATCTATTAAGTCAATTTTCTCTAATAAGTAATCATCTTTTTTTCCACTACTTATTACTCTATAGTAAGAATCATCGATTTTCACGAATGAATTTTCTATAGATACCTCACTATTAATATAAATACGTGTCTTTTCTACATTTAAATGATCCGCTATTTTTTCGATAAACTGTACTGAGCTTCTGTATTGATTCGAAGAAATAGATTTATCTTGATAGTTTCCTATACCTATAGTTACCGCTAATATTGTTCCTAGTACTAGTATTATCGACAACTCTCTATATTTTGTGTCTTGTTTATTTTTGTAATATTTAGCTATACTAAAAAGCAATACTAAAAGTAGTACACCTACAATAACTATTCCTACAATGTTATTTTGTTCTATTTTACTTTGTAAGTATTCGTAAGCATAAAATTTCATCGTTTCCCTCCTGAATTTTTGTTTCATGTGAAACCATCACAGAATTTTTTAATTTATGATTATTTCACATGAAACTATTTTATTATTTCACTTTTAATTCGTATGCAATTCTTTCTTTATAATCTAAATTATTTTTCATAGTTAGTTTTATTATTTCTTTTTCTATGAATCCAAAGCTACTTAAAAATTTTCTCATTATATTGTTGTTCAAATGAGTATCTATTCTCAAAAAATTGATATTTTGAGACTTAGCTAAAAGATAGATGTCTTTCATGAATTCACGAGCGATTCCCTGATTACGTAAACCGCTCGCTGTTGAAATACGATGAATAGCTAAGTAACTGCTATTAGCAGTCCAAATAGTAGGGTATCGTTCATAATCTTCGTCAAAAGAAGATATCATTGCTGTTGCTACTATTTCTCCCGATTTTTCAAAGACATAAGAAATACCTTCATTTATATCATTAATAATCATCTCTCTACTAGGTTCTCCATGTTGCCACTGATTTATACCTTGTTCTTTTAAAAAAATACGACCATCTTCTATTATCTTCATAACTTGCTCTAATTCTTCTAATTTTGTTTTTCTTAACATTAGCTCACCTTTTTTATTCTAATAGGTCCATCGTTTATTTTATGCTCTTTATCACGTATTAATGTTCTTATAACCTGCATAGTTTTTTCAAGTGCTTCTAAAGCTGCGAATTCCCATAGTAACGTAGCTTCCATTAGAAGTTGAAATGCATTTTTGAATCCTGTACCTCTTTTTTCACCTCTAGGATCGCCTATAAATAATGCATTGTTCAAAGTAACTTCATCTAATATTATCATTTCAGGTTTATAACCTACTAAGAGCCTTAATTGCTTCGCCAAAAATGGATCTATTATATCTTCTTTTTCTAAGTAATCTATATACTCACTTTCTGTATTAAAAATCGGTAACTTTATATTTCCGTGGACTAAATAATCCCTTTCGTCAGTTAATCTCACGATATCAATTACTCCAAATTCATCGAATTTAATGTAATCGATTGAATATTTTGAATCCCACTCATTTACATCTTCTATATAAAATTTTGGTCCCATAATTACCTCTTTTCTAAAAATTAATAACGGATGCAACTTAACAATATAGTTTATTCTAATTAAGTCGCCTCCGTTCATTTTTATTTAATATATTAAAGATTCTTCTTTAATTATTTAAGCTTTAAAGCCTAATAATTAAAAATATACGTCATGGTTTTTCCACAACGCATATTATATTTTACAATAAATTGTCTTTTAATTCAAGCTCTACAGGACAATGATCACTACCGAATATTTCATTGTGAATAGCAGCACTCTCTAAATACTCTTCTAAATCACGACTTACTAAGAAGTAGTCAATTCTCCATCCTGCATTATTTTTACGTGCATTAAAACGGTAACTCCACCAAGAGTAGGCACCTGTTAAGTCTGGATTATAATATCTAAATGTATCGATAAAGCCAGCATCTAATAACTTCGTGAATTTTTCTCTTTCTTCTGGTGTGAATCCTGCATTTTTCGTGTTTGATTTCGGATTTTTTAAATCTATTTCTGTGTGTGCAACATTTAAATCTCCACAAACAACGACACCTTTTGTTTTGTTTAATTCTAATAAATAGTTTTTAAAATCTTCTTCCCAACTCATGCGGTACTCTAATCGCTTAAGCTCGCTACCTGAATTCGGCGTATACACTGTAATAAAGAAGAATTTATCATATTCTAGAGTAATTACACGACCCTCAGTATCATGTTCTTCGATTCCTATTCCATATGTTACATTTAACGGCTCGTGTTTAGTGTATATAGCTGTTCCTGAGTATCCCTTACGCTCAGCATAGTTAAAATAGCTATAATACCCCTCGAATTGTAAATCTAATTGTCCTGCTTGCATTTTTGTCTCTTGTAAACAGAAAAAATCAGCATCTAATTGTTTAAAATCTTCTTCAAAATTTTTACCAACGATCGCTCTTAGACCATTGACATTAAAACTTATACATTTCATTTCGTTCTCCTTTTTGTTTTATGTGAAACATCTTTATTATCTTGTAGCTTTGTTTCATGTGAAACATTTCTTTCAGCTTTACTTTTGTATCTCGCACAAAACAATGTCTTTTATATTTTTCTTTTATATTTCACGCGAAACAGTTTCTTTCATCTTTTCTTTTATATTTCACGCGAAACAATTTCTTTCGTCTTTTCTTTTATATCTCACGCAAAGCATTTCATTCACTTTTTTTATAATACTGCTTATTTTCCTAAACAGAATCTACTGAATAATTCATTTATTAGTTCATCACCAGAGTTTTCCCCAATAACTTCTCCTAATAGGTTGAATGTATTCGTATAGTCTATAAGTACCATATCTACTTCAAGCCCCATCTCTGCTGCTCCTATAGCATCATTTAAGCTTGTTAACGCACGTTGGATAAGATTGATTTGGCGTGTGTTTGATAAGTACGTCGCATCTTTTGGACGAGCAGCTCCACCGAAGAATAAATCTCTAATGTTTTTCTCAAGCTCATCTATTCCTTTGTATGTTGTCATAGATGTTTTTATTATAGGGTGGTTGTACGCTAATTTTTCAACTTCATCAATATCAATTTTCGTCTCTAAATCTAGTTTATTTAATATTACGATAGTTGTTTTTCCTTCTGTTAGTTTTAATAATTCTTTATCATCTTCTGTTAATTCTTCACTACTGTTTAATAAGAATAATACTAAATCAGCTTTTTCTAAAGCTTCTTTACTTCGTTTAACCCCGATTTGCTCCACGATATCATCTGTTTCACGAATACCAGCCGTATCTATTAATTTAATTGGTACTCCTTTAATGTTCACATACTCTTCTAGTACGTCACGAGTTGTTCCTGCAATATCTGTTACGATAGCTTTATTTTCTTGTAGTAGGTTATTTAACAGTGAGCTCTTTCCAACGTTAGGTCGTCCAATAATAGCAGTATTTATACCTTCTTTAATAATTTTCCCTTGTTTTGATGTTTCTAATAGACTTTCTAAACTATTTCTAATACTTGTTGATTTTTCAAGAATAGTTTTTGTCGTTTCTATTTCTAAGTCATCATATTCAGGATAATCGATATTTACCTCAACAACTGTTAGTATATCTAAAATTTCAGCACGTAGACGTTTAATAAGCGTCGATAAGCGTCCTTGCATTTGGTTGTTAGCTATTTGACTAGCTTCATCTGTTTTACTCTTAATAAAGTCGATTACAGCCTCTGCTTGTGTTAAATCTATACGTCCATTTAAAAAGGCACGTTTAGTAAATTCTCCTGGTTCAGCCATTCTTGCTCCATGTTCTAAACAAAGTGCAAGTACTTTTTGAATCGTTACAATACCACCGTGACAGTTAATTTCTATAACATCTTCAGTAGTATAAGTACGCGGACCTACCATTTTTACAAGCATAATTTCTTCAATTTTTTCATTTGTAGCTGGATCAACTACATTACCATAATTTATAGTGTGACTAGCTAGACTCGCTACCGTTTTACCTTTTGGTAGTCTTACTATTTTTTCAGCAATACTAAATGCTTCATCACCACTAAGTCTAACAATACCTATAGCTCCTTCTCCTAGGGCAGTCGATATAGCGCAAATTGTTTCACTCATTATTCAAACTCCTTCTAACTCTTTATATTAATTAAAAATTCATATCTTATTTATTATACACTATTCCTTTAAATTTTTCTCTATATACGACCAAGCTACATTTTATATACTTTTTTAATAATGGGTTAGGGGAGGGCGAACAAAAAAGGCCCATCAAAAAATCGGACTGATGGAAAAAATCAGTCCGATTAAGATTGTTGAGTTTAGTTCGTTCAAACAAATAGAATGCTTGCAATCAGCATAAAAAACCAGCAACTTTTTTATGAAGTTTCTGGTTTTGTTTATATAATTTTTATAAAGAAGTAATAAAAGTTATACCACCTAATATCACTCCCGCTGCATTGGGAATGATAAGGATCCAGTCTTTTTTAGGTTCTTTTGTCCAACCATAGATTACCCAAATTAAACAAGAAACTGCTGCGAATAGTGGTTGGAATGGTTGAGCTTTTTCTCCTTGTAAGTTAGCGATAATTTGTGGAATATATGCAATAAAAACAAGAATCCCAATAAAAGCTCCAATAGATCCGACAAAGCGATTAATTTTTTGTTTAGACATATAATATACCTCCTGAGGTCTCATTATATCAGAAGAGAAAAGATACTGTCAATAATTATGTTAAACACAAAATATTATACACTAGCAAAAAAAAAGGATTCCTGAGCTTTAAGCTCATGACTCTTCTCATCAGTCCTAAATTTTGTAGAACCACAAAAAATAAGTAGCTTGGATAAATCTCCAAACTACTCATTTTTTATTATTTTATTAAAAAGTTTTTAATAAGATATTAATTCTCTTCATTCATAAGTTCAATTTCTGAAATAGCGAATTCTAAGTCATCTAAATCATACTCTTTTGGCAGTACACCACATGCGCCATTAGCAAATGCCTGTCTTTTATATACTGGTACTTCACCAACGCTACTACAAATAAGCACCTTCGCTCCAGGGAAATTCGTACAAATCTCCTTCGTAGCCTCTAAACCATCCATTATCGGCATACAAATATCCATCGTCACGAAATCTGGTTGTATCCTTCTATACATTCGTACAGCTTGCTCTCCATTTTCTGCAAAATGACACTTATATCCTGCACGACTCACAATTTCTGCCCCACGACTTCTATAATATGAACTATCATCAACTATTAATACTGACTTCATTAGGCCTCCTATTTAGCTGTAATAACTAAATATCTATGTGGCTCTTCACCACGTGATTCTGTTTCAACATTTTTAATTCCTGTTAAAGCATTGTGAATAATTTTTCTTTCGATGCTTGTCATCGGTTCTAATTCAACGGGTTTTCCGATTTTTTTAGATTTTTTAGCTAAGTTTAACGCTAATTCTTCTAATGTTTTCTTGCGATTTTCTCTATAATCATCACAATCAACTTCTATTCTGAAGTAGTGTGCACTGAATTTTTTAGCATAGTTATTAACTAAAAATTGTAAACTATTTAAAGTGATTCCTCGTTTACCAATTATTAAACTAGTATTCTCATCTGTTTTAATATTTAAAGTAAAATGACGATTTCCATCTTCTCTGAAATCTACAGTCGCATCAGGATACCCCATAGCAACAACAATATTTTGTAAATAATTTACAATACTATCTTTATTTTTTACGATGTAATCTTCTCTTTTAACTTTTTTAACCGGTACTTCATTTTGTTCAACTTCTTCAACAGTTTCTTCTACTGCTGGTTTTGTTTCTTCTGCGTGAACTTCTTGTTCAACCACTTTTTCTACAACAACTTCTTGTTCTGTTATTTTAACTTCAACTTCTTGCTCTTTTTCTGCTACTTTCTCAACTACAACCACTTCTTCAGTTGCTTTAGCTAATTCAACAGCATCCTCTTTATTATAATCTTCATCTAATGGAACTAATTTTACTTTTGCTTCTTTTTTAAATAAACCGAAAATACCTGCACTCCCACCTTCGATTACTTCAATTTTTACTGCATCTTCTGTTAAAGCTAGGTCTTTTAACCCTTTTTTTATCGCCTCATCCACAGTAACACCAACATAATAATATTCTTTTTCCATTTTTAACTCCTCTTCGCTTTCATAAGTTTTGATCTATTTAAAACATGATCTATGCTACTGCCAAACTCTAAGAATGGCATATCTTTAGCACTTGGTCTTGCTATCACTATTATATCATAGTTTTTAACAAATTCTTTTCTTGTTTTAAAAGTTTCTCGTATATATCTCTTTATTTTGTTACGTTCAAAAGCTTTTCCTAATTTTTTACTAACAGAAATACCTAAACGCATATGTTCTAAATTATTTTTTTGATAATAAATAACAAACTGTCTATTCGCAAAAGATTGTTTTTTTCTAATAATATTATCAAAATCTTGACTTCTTTTTACTCTATATTCTTTTTTCATTTTAAAACCTTTCTTAACACTAATATTTTAACAGTTTATTTAACTTTTTACAACTATCTTTCTTATTTTTTAGGACCAGTTAATAAAAAAAGAGTACCACTTTCGTGATACCCTTGTAGCAAACATTAAGCTGAAAGAACTTTTCTTCCTTTAGCTCTACGTCTTGCTAATACATTTCTTCCGTTTTTAGTGCTCATTCTAGCTCTAAATCCGTGTACTTTTGAATGTTTTCTTTTATTTGGTTGATACGTACGTTTCATTTTGTCCTCCTCGAGTTTTCTTTTCTTTACTTAGATAGATGTAATAACTGAATTAGTTTAACATATCTAAAATAATTTATCAAGTAAAAACCTCATTTTTTCTAAAAAAAATCTAGACAAGTGTCAATATACTATAAAATATAACTAAATATTATCACTAATTATGATTAAAATTCTTATTTCTTTCATTATAGATAAAAATAATACTCCATGTACTAATAGATAATGTTGTAAATAAGCTGTTAATTTTTGTTTTTCAGTATAAAAAAATATTTAAGTATAACTTCTTTATAGTTTTCCACAGTTTATTATAAGTTATCCACATATCTTTGTTAATAACTATATTAACATCTAGAAAACATTTTCTTTTTTCTTTAGTTTTTAACAAATTTATAAAGTTATTAACAATTTCACATTTAAAAGTTATTCACAGGTGTTAATTGTGTGTGAAAAACTCTTTAAGTATATTTATATCTATCTTGAAAGATGTTAAAAAACTTTTAAATCTTGTTTATTATTTATTTTATTTCTTTTCTTTTTAACATATTAACAGCTTTTTATTCTTCTTTTTTACACATAGTTAATAACTTCTGTTAACAACTTGTTAATAACTAATGTTTTATTTTATTAACAATCTATGCTATAATTATTTATATATTTTTTTAAGGAGGTATTTCATTGAGTAATTCTAATTTCTTATGGGAAATTATTCTTCGTGAGCTAAAAAGTACCGTTGATCCTCATGTTTTTGATACTTGGTTTTCTGGTGCTTCTATAGATAACGTCGATTTTATGAAAAAATCAATAGTTATTACTAGTAAAGAAGCTCTTATTTCTCAATTTATTCAAGGTGCTTATGATCAAAAATTAAAAGAAATACTAAAGAAAAATACTGGTTTTGATTTTAATATAGAATATACTTCACTTGATACTGATATTCCTCTAATTACACCTCATGTTGTTGAAGAAAAACCAGCAGCTGAAAATCTAATTAGACAGAATTTTCTTCAAGGTGATAAACCTTCTGGAGCACAGCATTTCTATCAGAAACAAACTTTTCCTCTAGAAGATTATAAACATCCTGTCCCTAACAAAAATATTACAGCAAGCAAAAAAAATCCTACGCTTAATAAAAACTACACTTTTGAAAATTTCGTAGTAGGGGAAGGTAATGCTTTTACACATAATATAGCATGGAACGTTGCAGTTTCTCCTGGTGGTATCTATAATCCTCTATTTATCTATGGAGGTGTTGGACTAGGAAAAACACACTTACTTCACGCTATTGGTAATGAAATGGAAGCTAATTTCCCTGATTTTAAAATTGAATGTATTTCTTCTGAGAAATTTTTAAATGAATTTCTTGCTTCTATTAAACCGATGAAAGATAAAAACAACTATACTAATGCAGATGAAGACTTTAGAAGAAAATACCGCGACGTTGATGCTCTTTTAATCGATGATATTCAATTCTTATCAGGCAAAACCGAAACACAAAACGCATTTTTCCATACATTTAACGAGCTTCAGATGAATCAAAAACAAATCGTCCTTATAAGTGATCGCTCTCCATCTCAACTTAATGATTTGGAAGATAGATTAGTTACTAGATTTAGTCAAGGGATAACTGCGGATATTACGCCGCCTGACTTCGAAACACGTATGGCAATTATTAAATTCAAATGTGAACAGTTCGATATTAAACTGGATGAAGAGACACTTACTTATATTTCTAGTAATGTATCTTCTAATATAAGAGAGCTTGAAGGTGTTCTTAAACGTATTAAGTTCACAGCAACTTCTAAACATGAACAACCTTCACTTAGTATTGCCGAGGAAATACTAAAAAGTGCGAAAACTTCACCTAGAAAAAATATTTCACCTGAGAATATTATTAATGTTTGTGCAGACTTCTATAAAATCAAGGTTGATGATATTCTTTCATCTTCTCGTAAAAAAGAAGTTGTACAGGTTAGAAATATAGCTATCTATTTATGTAGAGAACTTACTACATTATCATTCCCATCTATAGGTGATTGTTTTAATAAAGATCATACTTCTATTCTTTATTCATTCAATAAGATAGCAAAACTAAGCAAAGACGAAAATCCTGAGATTTTTGAAGATATAGAAGTTATAAAAGAACGTTTAGGAAAAATATAAGAAGCTGTTAAAATCTACTAAAGATATTAATGTGTTTTTCCACAAGTTATAAACAAGGAAAAATTCATAATTTTTTAGTTATCTTTAGTTTTCCACAGTTTTTACAGCCCTTATTATTATTATTTTATTAAATATATATTATATATAAGGAGAAAACATGAAATTTACTATAACTAAATCAAATTTTCTTGATGGCTTAAATCATGTCTCAAGAGTTATTGCACCTAATTCTCTTTTTGAAATTTTAAAAGGAATTAAAATAGAATTAGAAAAAGATAAACTTATATTAAAAGCAAGTGATTCTTTAGTATCTGTAGAATATTCTGTAAATAGTTACGAAGATGAAAAAGAAGTTATTACTATAGAAAAAGAAGGACAAGTAGTATTACCTTCTCGTAATTTTATAGAAATAATTAGAAAAGCACCAACAGATTTAATAGAGATAGAAACAGTTGGTAACAATATTTTAGTTAAATCAGGTAAAAGTGAATTTAACGTAAAAGGATATGATGCAAATGATTATCCAGAATTTCCAGTTATCTCTAAAGAAAATAGTCTTAAATTAGAAGCTAATGTTTTTAATGATATTATAAAAGAAACAGTATTTTGTACAGCTCCTAATGATCAAAGACCTATTCTTGAGGGGGTTAATTTCTCATTAAGTAATAAAATCTTAACAGCTACTGCAACTGACTCATATCGTCTAAGTAGAAGACAAGTTACTCTAAATGATGAAGATAGTAATAAAGAGTTTAACTTAATTATTCCTAGAAAAGCGCTGACTTACTTCCAAAGAATGATTGAAAATGGAAAAGATCAAGTAGAAATCTTCTATGAAAACAATAGAATAGTTCTTTACTACCAAAATGTAGTTTATACAGTTTTATTAATTAGTGGAAACTATCCAAATACTAATAAACTTATTCCTACTGTTTTTGAATGTACATTCGTGGCGAACAGTCGAGAATTTTTTAGTGCAGTTGATAGGGTTGCATTAATGAGTAGAGAAGATAAAGATGATATTATTAAATTAGTAGTAACTGATAATCTATTAGAAGTTTCTTCTCAATCTAAAGACTTAGGAAGTGCTGTAGAGGAATTAAAAGTTTCTTCTACATTAGAAGATGAAAAATTCGAAATTTCTGTATCTGGGAAATATCTAAAAGACGCGGTATCTGCGGTTGCTGCGGAAGAAATTATCGTTAAGTTCTCAGGTGAGCTAACAGCGTTTATTATTCAACCAAGTGATTACCACAGAGAAATTATTGAATTAATTTTACCAGTAAGAACTTACTAATAAAAATAAATATGAAATTGGGAACGGGATTGAAATAATTTAAAACAATTCTCGTGATTAAGTATTAAAATAAAAACGTGATGATCTATAGAAAAACTGAAAAAAATAAAAAATGGCAGGTTATCTATATGATTATACGGGGGTGACTTTGTAAATATGATTTATATAAAATCAGTATTTTTTAGTTACTCCCTTTTCAAAGTTTATTTAGGAGGAACAATGACAAAGAAAAAAAGTAGCATATTAATTTTATTAGGTGTTGTCTTTTTAGGACTTATCCTTAGAACACCTATTACAGCAGTAGGAGCAATCGTTGGACCATTAAAAGCTATATTAGATATAAATAATACGGTAGCAGGATTTATCACAACAATACCATTAATTGCATTTGCAATATTCAGTCCAATGGTAGCGAAATTATCAAATAAAGTAGGATTAGAAAAGACGATATTATTAGCTGCAGTTATTATAACTGTAGGTTTAGGTTTTAGATTTCACATTAATACTTATGTATTCTTCCTTACGACATTTATCGTAGGAGTAGGAATAACAGTAGGTAATGTATTATTACCAGGATTAGTTAAGAAATATTATCCAGAAAAATTGGGAGTTATGACTGGTTTTTATGCAGTTGTTATGAATGTAGGGGCTGCGGTTGCTGCTGGGGTAAGTTATCCACTATTAAGTACAAATATAGGTGGAGAGAAATTCTCAACAGGACTTGCGGTTAATATTTGGATTGTTATTGCAATTATCAATATCTTTATCTACGCAGCTATGTCTAAAAATAATGTAGTAAGTGATGTTGAAGATACTCATGAAAAAGTCCATGGATACTTTAAATATTCTAAAATGTGGACGATTATGTTGAGTATGGGATTACAATCTGCATTATTCTATTGCAGTGTTTCATGGTTTGCTGAAATTATGATTAGTAAAGATTTCTCACCGGAGACAGCAGGACTATTATTATCAATTAGTCAATTCGCTCAATTTCCATCTACTTTTATAGTACCGATTTTAGCGGATAAATTACATAATAAATTAATTATTCCTACAGTAATTACTATTGGATATATCGTGTCACTTGTTGGAATGCTTTCGACAAGTGGGAACTTCGTATTAATGCTAACATTTATAGTTATCTTCGCGTTAGCTGGAGGAGGATCATTCTCATATGTTATGTATCTATTCTCAGCTAAATCAAGAAATGAAAGTGAAGCGGCTGATATCTCAGGATTAGCACAATCAGGGGGATACTTATTAGCGGCAATATTCCCACCATTATTAGGATATATCAGAGATATCTCTGATTGGAATAAAGCTCTGTATGTTTTAATAGCGACTTCAGTAGTATTACTAGTGACGTTAATTCACTGTAGTTCTAAAGGAAATATAATAGAAAAATAATAAAAAAGAGTAACTAGCTAGCTATTTCTGAGAAAATAATAAAGGTTAGTTATTCTTTTTTTCTTTTAAATTATTTACAAAAAAATTCAAAGAAACAAGAATAAAAAATTAAATAATACAGAAAAAATAAGCAAATAGTACTACATATAATTATAGAAATTAATACAAAGTACAGTTTATAGAAAAATAATAGTACAAGAATAAGAAATTTAATATAAAAAAACAGTGATTTTTTAAAAATTAAAATAAAATTGAAAAATTATCTTATAATATTGGTATAAGCAAAAATTAAGATTACAACAAGAAAACGTTTTAAATATTAATGAAAAATAACTTAATAAATTGTAAAAAATATATGGAAATTTGTTTAGATTAATAACAAGAAGGTATAATTCAAAGGGATAAAAACACTTTCTTTTTTTCCAATAGTATGATATAATTTTAAAGGAAATGAGATGTTTATACTATAAAAGGGATACTTGTAGTATTCTATTCTCATAGAAAATAAAATAGTAAAAATAATTACTTAAAAATATCTAAAAATATATAAATTATATGGAGGTTTTCTTATGAAAGCGAAAAATAGAAAAGTTGTTTTAATAGGAGCAGGAATGGTAGGGATGAGCTTTGCTTATCAATTATATTCAAGCGGACTTTGTGAAGAACTAGGATTAATCGACTTCTTCGCTGAAAAAGCTGAAGGTGAAGCGATGGACCTTAATCACGGTGGAGCATTAGTACCACCTATTAAAGTAACTTCAGGTGGATACGAGCAATGTGCTGATGCAGACGTAATCGTAATCGCTGGAGGTCTTCCTCAAAAACCAGGTGAAACTCGTCTTGACTTAGTAGACAAAAACATGAAAGTTGTTAAAGATATGTCAGAACAAATCGTAGCTTCAGGATTCGATGGAGTAATCGTTATCGCATCTAACCCAGTAGACGTATTAACTAACGCTTTACAAAAATTCACTGGATTCCCAAGAAACAAAATCGTTGGATCAGGAACTACTCTTGACTCTTCAAGATTCCGTTACATCTTAGGAGAAAGATTAAACTTAGCACCAAGCAGTGTTCGTGGATATATCATTGGGGAACACGGAGACACTCAACTTGCTGCATGGAGTAATGTAAATGTTTATGGAAAACAATTCGACAGATTCTTAGAAACTTCTAAATTCACTAAAGAAGACTTCGCTGATGTAGAAGAAAAAGTTATGCGTGCTGCATACGAAGTAATTAACCGTAAACGCGCTACTTACTACGCAATCGGTCTTGCTTTATTCACAATTGTTAAAGCTATCTTACGTGACGAAAACGTAGAATTAGCTGTAAGTGGATACTGTGAAGGACACTACGGAATCGACGGATTATACATCGGAACTCCAGCTATCTTAGGACGCGAAGGTGTTCGTGAAGTTGTTGAATTAGAATTAAACGAAGATGAAAAAGCTAAAATGCTACACTCTGCTAAAGTATTAAAAGAAACTTTAGACAACGCATACGCAGCTTTAGAAGCTTAATTAAAGTAAAAATTATAGAAGAATTAGATTCAAATCTTTAATTTAAAGAAGAATTTAATTCTTCTTTTTTTTGTAAAACTTAAGTAAAGGAAATACTATATTTATAAATAAGTAAACGTTTTTTGAAAATAAAAAAATATGAATAATTTTGTTTTCAAGTACTAGACTTATATTAAAAAATTTGTTACAATATAAAAGGATGAAAAGGTTTTAAAAGTTATCAAAATAAATAAACAATAAAAAATAGAGGAGATAGACTATGACAATAACGATATATGACGTAGCAAAAGAAGCAAAAGTATCGATGGCAACTGTATCTAGGGTTGTTAACAATAACCCTAATGTAAAAGAAGATACAAGACTACGTGTCCAAGAGGTTATTAAGAAATTAAGATATACACCTAACGCTGTTGCCAGAGGACTTGCTAGTAAAAAAACAACAACAATCGGTATAGTATTACCAGATATAGCAGACTTATCTTCTGCAGAAATAGTAAGTGGTATTGAATCTGTAGCTAATATGTACAAATACAATATTATCTTAGCAAATTCATGTGATGATCAAGAAATTGAAAAAAATATATTTGCATCATTTGTAAGTAAACAAGTAGATGGGATTATCTATTTAGGACATTCTCTATCAGATAGTTCTAAAAATTACTTACAAGATATTCAAATTCCAGTAGTATTAGCAGGTAACCTAGGTATAGATTCTGACTTTTATTCAGTTAATATTGATTATGAAAAAGCTGCTTATGATGTAACAAAAGAATTCTTATCAAAAGGTGTAAAAAATATATCATTAATTATAGACAAATACGAAAGTCAAAAAACTCAAAGATTAATTAAAGGATATAAAGATGCACTAGCTTCTGAAAAAGTTGAGTTTAAACCTCAAAATATAATAGATGGATATAGAACTTATAAAGAAAGTAACAAGTTATACAAAGCTGTGAGCAATATAGAAGCAGAAGTAGTAATTACAATGTTTGATGAAGTTGCATTAGCAACTATGCAACAAGCATTAGATCTTGGAATGAGTATTCCAGGAGATTTACAAATTCTTTCATTAGAAAATACAAAACTAATTAATATGACAAGACCAAAAATTTCATCTGTATTCCAACCAATTTTTGATATAGGTGCGGTTTCTATGCGTGTCTTAACTAAGATTATCGATATAGAAAAAGCAAAACGTAAAGGTGAAGAAATTGATGAAGAAGAATTAGCAGAACTGAAAGCTCAAGAAAAAGAAATGAATTTACCTTACAGAATAGTTCACAGACAAACAACAAAATAAAAAAAAACTATATTTTATAGAAGAAAAAGTTTAGAAATACCTGAAATGAAATTTTCTAAACTTTTTTTTCATTTTCTATTGACATAATCTATAACTGATGATAGAATAATAAAAGTCTTCTGATAGAGAAGACGAACAATCAAACGTTAATCAAAAATGAATGTTAAGTTTATTTTAAAAAAACTCTTGACAAAAGCAATTGATAATGTTAAAATAATAAAGTCTTAAAAACGAAGTAAAAACTTTAAAGAAAACTTTTAAAAAAATAAAAAAAAGTTCTTGACAAAGACTTCTGAAAATGATAAAATAATTTAAGTGTTGAAGAAATACAATAGATTAAAAATTTAATAATGCGGGTGTAGTTTAGTGGTAAAACCTCAGTCTTCCAAACTGATGTTGTGAGTTCGATTCTCATCACCCGCTCCATTATTTTGAACATTGAAAACTAAACGAATTAAGTCAACGTTAATTCCAAAAAAGGACAG